>JBAWVU010000366.1:0-3141 GCA_037147135.1 Chloroflexota bacterium | reverse complement strand
CCCCGGCCCCGGTCGCAGCGGGCTCCCTCGGGTCGCCTGCCGAACCGCGCCGCGTCGGCGTGTCTCCGACGACGACGACCATCTCCCCGCGGGCGGGGATCGACCCATCGAGCGCCTGATCGCGGAGCGTCCCGAGCGTGCCTCGCGTCACGGTCTCGTGGATCTTCGTGAGCTCGCGGCAGACCGCGGCCGGTCGCTCCTCCCCGCACGCCGCGGCGAGGTCGCGGAGCGTCGCCGCGAGCCGACCCGGCGCCTCGTACACGACCGTCGCCCGCGGGTCCGCGGCGATCCGCCCGATCCGCTCCCGGCGATCACGGCCCTTCCGCGGGAGGAACCCCTCGAACGACCAGCGGGGGCCCGCGACCGCCGAGACGGCCACGGCCGCGAGCACGGCCGACGCGCCGGGGATCGGGACGACGTCGCCGTCCTCGGCGGCCCAGGCGGCCACGAGGCCGGCTCCCGGGTCGCTCACGAGAGGCGTCCCCGCGTCGGTGACGAGCGCGAGGTCGCGTCCGGCCCGCAGGTGGGCGACGAGCTCCGGCTCGCGGGCCGCGGCATTGCGCTCGTGGTAGCTCACGAGCGGCGTCTCGATCCCGTAGCGGGCGAAGAGGCGCCGGGTGTGGCGCGTGTCCTCCGCCGCCACGAGGGACACGGCCCGCAGGACCTCGAGCGCGCGGACCGTCACGTCGCCGAGGTTCCCGATCGGGGTCGAGACGACGTAGAGCCGGCCGGCCGGGCCGGCCGGCGGCACGAGGGCCGCCGCCGAGGCACGCGGCTCAGCGTCGGCCGCCGCCGAGGAGGGCGCCCGGGCACCGAGGGCTGCCGCCCCGGGCCTCGAAGTGGGCATGGCCGCGACGTCAGGTCCGCGCGGAACCGGGCCGGCGGCGGGGGTAGAGGTAGTCGACCCCGGTCGTCCGCGGCCCGAGCTTCGCGATGGGGGGCACCTGGCGCTTGAACTCGGAAGCCGCGACGAGCCGGTGGACGCGCGCGACGAAGTCGGGCGCGAACCCGAGTCCCTCGAGCTCCTCGTCGCTGCGGCGCTTGTCGATCATCCAGTAGAGCACCCGGTCGAGCTCCGGGTAGCTGAATCCTGCCTCCCCTTCGTCCGTCTGGCCCGGCCAGAGGTCGGCCGAAGGGGCCTTGCGGATGATCTCGTCCGGGACGCCGACCGCCGCCGCGAGCTGCCGGACCTGGCTCTTGTAGAGGTCGCCGATCGGTGCGAACGCGCACGCGGCATCGCCGAACAGCGTCGTGTACCCGATGAGCGCCTCCGTCTTGTTGCTCGTCCCCACGACGAGCCCGCCCCACGTGACGGACCGGTCGTAGAGGACGGCCATCCGCATCCGCGCCATGAAGTTGCCGCGTCGGAGGGGCGCGGCGTCGCACCCGGACGGTCCCGCGGCGCCCTCGCGCCCGGCGGGGTCCTCGCGCCCGGCGGGGTCCTCGCGCCCGGCGGAGCCGAAGTAGCCGTCGACCATCGGCGTGATGTCGACGAGGTCGCTCGCGCAGCCCAGGCGCCGCACGACCACTTCCGCGTCGGCCCGCGACGCCGGCGACGACGTCGCATACGGCATGAGCACGCAGAGGAGGCGCTCCGCGCCGATCGCCTCGGCGACGAGGTACGCGACGAGGGCGGAGTCGATCCCGCCCGACAGGCCGAGGACCGCCCGCTCGAAACCCGCCTGGCGGAGCTGGCCGCCGATGAACCCTGCGATGACGCGTCGCGCGACCGCGGTGTCGATCGCGAGCTCGTCCGGGAGCTCGAAGAGGCCACCTTCGCCGGCGCCCGTGATCTTCATGCTCCGCCACCACGCGGGCGCGGCGCCGGATCGGCCGCCACGTCGAGACCGGGCAGTGCGCCGGGCTCCGCGGTCGCGTCCGCGGCGAGGCCGGCACGCTCGGCCACGATCCGCTGGAGCTCGCGGACGGCGAGCTCGGGTCGCTCATCGCGGAGGAGCGGCAGCGCGACCCGCTCCCGTCGGACGTCGCCCACCTGGATGTCTGCGGTGAAGAGGCCCTCGTCGTAGAGCGGCGCGGAGAAGACCGCGGCGCCGGTCGGGTCGATGATCTCGCTGCCCCCCCAAAAGCTGCTCGTCTCGTCGACGCCGACGCGGTTGCAGAAGACGACGAAGCTCGTCGTGAGCTGCGCGTACGTCCGGAGGAGCTGGCGCCAGGAGGTCGCGGTGCCAAGGCCGGTCTCGTGCGTCGAGGCGAGGTCGCGCCCCGGCGACGACGAGACGTCGATGAGCAGCTGCGCGCCGTCAAGGGCGAGGAGCGCCGGAACCGAGAGGTGCCAGAAGTCCTCGCAGATCGCGAGGCCGACGCCGACGCCGAGGCGCGACGGGACGGCGCGGAGCGCATCGCCGGGCGCGAAGAAGCGTCGCTCGTCGAAGAGGCCGTACGTCGGGAGGAAGAGCTTGCGGTGGACGTGGCGGATCGCGCCGTCCTCGATGAGCGCCGCGGAGATGAAGAGGCGATGGTCCGCCGACTCCTCGACGAAGGAGACGACCGCCGAGAGCCCAGCCGTCTCGGCGGCGAGCCCAGCAAGCCTGGGGTCGTCGAGGCGCATGGCGACCTCGGCGGCGAGGTCCTGGAGCAGGTACCCGGTGAGGCCCAGCTCGGGGAAGACGACGAGGTCGGCCCCGCGCTCGCGTGCCTCGGCGAGGAGCGCGTGGTGACGGACGAGGTTCTCGTCGAGGAACCCCAGGCGCGGCGCGACCTGGGCGAGGGCGATCCGGAGCGACTGCACGCGCCGAGTCTAGTCGGTCGGCGGATCACGACGGCGGGAGGCGGCGGCTGGGCGTCCCTCGTGTGGCGGCCCCGGCACGACGCGACAGCCCCGGCGGGCTCGGCAGGCCGCCCGCGCAGCCCTTCAGGCGAAGACCGGCGGGTCCTGCGGATGGACGGGCGGGGACGGAGACAGGCCAGGAGACGTCCCGGCAGCGCTCGGCGCGGGCGTGCCGACCGCCTGCGCCTGCTCGGTCGACCCGTCGACGCGCTCCGGAAAGTGGCACGCCACCTCGTGGCCGGGCGTGACCTCGCGCGTCTCGGGCTCGACCGCGGAGCACTCCTCGGGGTTCCCGAGCCGATCGCGGAGCCAGCAGCGCGTGTGGAACCGGCAGCCGGACGGCGGGTCCACCG
>JBAWVU010000365.1:0-3145 GCA_037147135.1 Chloroflexota bacterium | reverse complement strand
ACCATGAAGCCCGCGAGCCGGATGGGGGTGAGGCGCGACGATACCACCGGCTCGTCCGTCAGGGTGACCGCCATCGAGGGATGCAGCGCCGCGGCCCCCCACAGGGCGTATCCGACGAGGTAGATGGAATCGGTGATCCCGCCCGCCGCGGAGCCGGGTGTGGCGATCGCGAACAGGGCATCGCCGACGATCGCGGCCGCGAGGCTCGCCGCGAGCAGCCTGACCGCAGTCGACCGGCGCCCAGCGGTCGCGAGGAGCGGGACGAGGAGCATGAGCAGGAGCACGTCGCCGAGCGGATAGGCGAGCGCGACGACCCGCTCGAGCGGCGTCAGCGTGGGATCGGCGGCGACCGGACCGACGAGCACGACCCAGCCGACGACGCCGAGCGTGACCGTGACGATCGCGGGATCGACGAGCGTATGCCAGTCGAAGGTCCGGCCGCGGCGAGCGACAAGGAGCACGAGGCCGACGGCAGCGAGCGGGAAGCCCGCGAGGTAGAGGAGGTCCGCGCCCGACGGGAACGGGTCCGCGTCGAACCCCAGGGCCAGGACGTCCCACGCGATGTCGCCGGCGACCCAGACGAACTGGGCGGCGGCAAGGAACAGCCATGGGGTCGGGTGCGCGGGTCGATACAGCCGGATGCCCACGAGGACAGCGACCCCGGCGCAGGCGCCCAGGAGATCGTAGATGACTGCCTGCCCCAGGGCCGGCAGCAGGTAGTAGAAGGCTACGGGGACGAGGGCGACGACGAGATACGCCTGCCAGATCCGGGCAGACAGCCGGTGCCGGGCTTGCACCTGCCGAGTGTGGCACGTTCAGATCGCGGTGCGACGCGGGACTCGTCCGACCGCGGCGGGCGCGGCGAAGAAGCGCACGGCGCACGGCGCACGGCGTCTCGTGGTCCACCTACGTCCTCCCACCAGCCGATGGCTCGCCTGCCGCCTCCCGGTGGAGGCACGATCGCCGGGTCGTGGCGAGGCTGGTCACGTCGCACCACCAGCGCGACCGGCACGAGATGCACAATCGCCCAGACAGCGACCGGGAGACAGCCACTCCGAGCCGCCTGCGCCGGTCGAGCCAGGACCGGCGGCCGACTCCGGGACGAGGAGACAGTGCATGAACGGGCGGGAGCGCATCCTCGCGGCGCTCGATGGCCAGGCACCGGACCGGGTGCCGCTCGCGCTCAGCTTCTATCACCTGGACGGCGCTGCGCTCGCACCGCCCGGCGCGTGGCGTGACGACCTCGTCGACGTCGGCTTCGTGGACTTCCCGGTCTCCGCCGAGGAAGAGGACCTGCGGCGACGAGCCCTGCCGCACCCCGCGGACACGCGCATCGGCAGCCCATCCCAGGCGGCGCGGTACGCCCGGTGGCACTACCACCCCGAGGCGGACCGGGAGGCCAACCCGCTGGAAGGCGCCCGAACGCTGGACGATCTCGAGCGCTTCCCGTTCCCCGACGTGAGCGGTCCATACGTCGCCGACGGGCTGGCCTCCCAGGTGGCCGGGTTTCACGACCGCGGCCTCGCGGCGGGCGGCAACGCGCCCCATCTCGGCGGCGAGCTCTTCGAGGCGGCGTGGCGCCTCCGGGGCCTGGAGAACTTCCTCGTCGACCTGGTGGATCGCAGGGAGATGGCGCACTTCCTGCTCGACCGGCTCGCCGAGCTTGCCCGCCGCAACGTCGCGACCCTCGCCGGGGCGGGTATCGACGTCCTCGCGCTCGACGACGATGTGGGCATGCCGGGCACGATGATGATCAGCCCCGCGATGTGGCGGGAGTTCTTCCGGCCCCGCCTGGCGGGGATCATCGCGGCGGCGCGCGCGGTGAAGCCGGACCTTCGCGTCATCTACCACAGCGACGGCCACGTGGAGCCGATCCTCGACGACCTGGTCGAGATCGGGATCCAGGGGCTCAACCCGCTCCAGCCCGAGCACATGGACGCGGCCCGCATCCGGCGCCGGTTCGGCCCGCGGCTTGCCCTGTGGGGCACCGTGGGCCGCCAGACGACCTTCGCCTTCGCCAGCCCCGCCGAGATCGGCCGGGAGGTCCGAGAACGCATCGAGGCGCTCGGCCCGGCCGGGCTGGTCCTGTGCCCCGCCTACGACATCGACGAGCCGGACGTGCCGTGGGCCAACGTCGCGGCGTTCCTCGAGGCAGGCGCGGAGTGGGGTGCGGTGTCGCGTCCCTGACGCTTCGTCCGTTGTCGCGGGGGCTCAGCCAGGATCTCCGGGCGAGCCAGGAGGCGGCCGGAGCGTCATCGCCGCCGCTCGGCGGCGGCGCGCTCCAGGTTGAGGTCGAGGAGGCGCTCGAGGATCCCCGCGTCCGGGAGATCGGCGGGCCAGCCGTACGCGTCGAGGACGGCGGCGTCGAGCGTCGCGTGGGCGTTCGCGAGCCACGTGGGACGGGCGTTGTAGAGGTTCGTGAGGGTGCGCTTCGCGAGTTCCGCGTCCGGGACGCCGGGCGGGTTGAGCCAGCCCTCGCGCAGCTCGTTGAGCCGCGCGGCGGCGGCACCGCTCGCGTCGCGCTGGGCGTCCGTTGGGCGCGGGAACGGGAACGTCTCGAAGCAGGTGGTGGGGGTGTAGCGGAAGCCCGACTCGACCTCCCGGAGCTGCGTGCCCATGCCGCGCGCCCAGAGCTCGTGGACGCGGGAGTGCAGGACGCCGAACGCGTAGTCATCGTCGCGGGCGAACACGACGAGCTGGTGGTCGGCAAGCGTCTCGGTCGGCAGCCACGCGAAGAGGCGGTGTTTCGCGACGATCGGCGTCACAAGTTGGCGACCGAGGCCGCTGAGAGCCGCCCGCATCTCGGGCCGCGGCCAGACGTGGATCCACCACCGGGGTTCGCGTCCGGCGCTGCCCGTGTTCTCGCGTGCTGGCATGACGTGACGCAGTCCATGCTCGTACGGCGCTTCGTAGAGGGCTGCCTCCTCGCGGGCCATCCCGACGCCGAAGTCGATGATCCACATCCCACGGGGACGTGAGGTGACGTCGTCGCCGTTCACCCACGGGCGCACGACGTCGGCGTTCGAGCGCCCGTCTGGGTTCGGCGTGTCGAGCATGCGGCGGGCGGTGTGGCCGTCGATGTCGAACGGCCCGCTCTTCTGGTCACCGATGAAGGCAACGCGAGCGTTCTCCGGCAGGCGCCGGG
>JBAWVU010000364.1:0-3148 GCA_037147135.1 Chloroflexota bacterium | reverse complement strand
GCTCCCGTCACCGAACGCAGGCTCGTCTCCATCCTGTTCGCTGATCTTGTCGGCTTCACCCCCTTCGCCGAGGGCCGCGACGCCGAGGACACCCGGGAGCTCCTGTCCCGCTACTTCGAGCTCGCCCAGGACGTGATCGGCCGGTACGGCGGGACGGTCGAGAAGTTCATCGGCGACGCGGTCATGGCGGTCTGGGGCGCCCCTGTCGCCCATGAGGACGACGCGGAGCGGGCCGTCCGGGCCGGGCTCGAGCTCGTCGATGCGGTCCGCTCGCTCGGGCCCTCGATCGCTGCTCGGGCAGGCGTCCTCACCGGCGAGGCCGCCGTCACGATCGGCGCCGTCAACGAGGGGATGGTCGCCGGCGACCTCGTCAACACCGCGAGCCGATTGCAGTCGGCCGCTGCCCCGGGCACCGTGCTCGTCGGCGAGGCGACGCAGCGGGCTTCCTCGAAGGCGATCGCCTTCGAGGAAGCCGGGGATCGGCGCCTCAAGGGCAAGAGCGCCCCGGTCCCCGCGTGGCGCGCCCTCCGCGTCGTCGCCGAGCTGGGCGGTCGCAACCGGGCGGAGGCGCTCGAAGCGCCCTTCGTCGGCCGCGACGACGAGTTGCGCCTGCTCAAGGACCTCTTCCACGCGACCGGCCGGGAGCGGCGGGCTCGCCTCGTGTCGATCACCGGGATCGGCGGGATCGGGAAGACCCGCCTGGCCTGGGAGTTCGGCAACTACGTGGACGGCCTCGTCGAGCCGATCTGGTGGCACGAGGGCCGCAGCCCCGCGTACGGCGAGGGGATCACGTTCTGGGCGCTCGGCGAGATGGTCCGCCGTCGGGCCGGCCTCGTCGAGACCGACGACGAGCGCACGACGCGGACGAAGGTCGCGGAGATGGTCGCCGAGCACGTCCCCGACGCGGCCGAGCGCCGCTGGATCGAGCCGGCTCTCCTCGCCCTCCTTGGGGTCGACACCGACGCGGTCGACTCAAAGCAGCTCTTTGCCGCCTGGCGCACGTTCTTCGAGGGGCTCGCCGCGGTCGCCCCAGTGGTGCTCGTGTTCGAGGATCTCCAGCACGCCGATTCTGGCGTGCTCGATTTCATCGACCATCTCCTCGAGTGGAGCCGCTCGTTCCCCATCTTCGTCCTCACCCTCGCCCGGCCCGACCTCCTCGAGAAGCTCCCCACCTGGGGCGCGGGGAAGCGGAGCTTCACCTCGATCTTCCTCGAGCCGCTCCCGGCGGCGGCGATGCGCGAGCTCCTCGCGGGGCTCGTGCCGGGGCTCCCAGAGGCCGCCGTCACGGCGATCGTCGAACGCGCCGACGGGGTGCCCCTCTACGCGGTCGAGACGGTCCGCATGCTCCTCGCCGAGGGCAAGCTCACCCTCGATGGCGACGTCTACCGCCCGATCTTCGATCTCGCGACCCTGGCTGTCCCCGAAACGCTCACCGCGCTCATCGCTTCCCGTCTCGATGGCCTCGAGCCGGCCGACAGGGCCCTCCTCCTCGACGCCGCCGTCCTCGGCCAGAGCTTCACGACCGCGGCCCTGGCGGCCGTGAGCGGGATCGACGAGTTCGCTCTCGAGCCGCGCCTGCGGGGCCTAGTCCGGCGCGAGCTCCTCACCCTCCAGAGCGACCCCCGCTCCCCGGAGCGCGGCCAGTACGCCTTCGTCCAGGCGCTTGTGCGGGAGGTCGCGTACAACACGCTCGCCAGGCGCGATCGGAAGGTCCGCCACCTCGCCGCCGCCCGCTTCTTCGAGAGCCTCGGGACCGACGAGCTCGCCGGCGCCCTCGCCGGTCACTACCTCGCCGCGTACCGGAACGCGCCCGGGGGAGCGGAGGCCGACGCCGTCACCGCCCAGGCGCGAATCGCCCTGCGGGCGGCTGCCGAGCGCGCCGCGGGCCTGGGCTCCCACGCGCAGGCCGTCGCGTTCCTCGAGCAGGCGCTCGGCGTGACGACCGACCCGCCCGAGCAGGCACTCCTCCTTGAGCGTGCCGGCCATTCGGCTTCTCTCGCAGCCGACCACGACGCGGCGGAGCGCTACCTCGAGCGAGCGACCGAGATCCATCGCGGGCTCGGTGACCGGTCGGCGGCCGCCCGCACGATCGCGGAGCTCGGTGGAGCGCTCATCGACGGCCTGGGGTACGGGCGAGCGCTGGCGATCCTCGAGCCCGCCGCCACGGAGTTCGCCGACCTCGTCGGGGACCCCGGGGCCGTCGCCCTCGACAGCCAGCTCGCCCGCGCCCTCTTCCTCTGCCAGCAGCATCAGCGCGGAGTCGAGGTCGCCGACCGTGCCCTCGCCCCCGCCGAGCGAGGCGACCTCGTGGCGCTCATGGCCGACACGCTGATCACCCGCGGTTCCGCCCTGTGCTATCTCGGCCGCTCTTACGAAGGCGTCGGCGCGATCAGGACGGGGATCGACCTGGCCCAGGCGAATGGGCTGACGGCGATCACGTGGAGAGGCCTGACCAACCTCAGCGCGTTCCTGATCGACTCGGACTTCCGAGGGGAGTTCGACGCCGCCCGGACCGCGCTCGCGCTGGCGGCTCGGCGGGGCGATCGCGCCGGATACGTCTTCACCCTGGTGAACGCGACCCAGGCTGCAGTGGACTTGGGAGAGTGGGATTGGGCCGTGCGTGAATGCGCTGCTGCCATGGAGAGCGCGCCGGGGTACGTCGAACGGGTGCTCCTGACCTACTGTCGTCTGATGATCGGCTCCCTGCGCGGGGACGACCCGGGCGAGGAGGCAAGCTGGTTGGAGGCGTTCGGCGGCTCGGACGCCGAGATGTTCCGCGAGTCGATCCTCGACGTGCGCTTCCTGGTGGCTTTCGGTGAGGGCCGGCTCTCCGATGCCTACGACGCGGCGACGGAGTACGGGCACGTTCGCCCGGACCAGGCGGGCTACGTCTTCTTCTACGCCGCCATCTGCGCGCTCTGGGAGCGCGACCGCGAGCGGGCGGCCGCCGCGCTCGCCGCCCTGGACTCGACCGGGGCGCACGGCAGGGTCGTCGACATGGACCGCCGGACGATCCGGGCCGGGCTGGCGGCGCTCGAAGGGCGCGTGGGAGAGGCGCTGTCGGCCTTCCGAGAGGCGCTCGCAGGATGGCGTGACCTCGGCTCGCCCTGGCGCGAGGCCATCGCGGCGATCACCATGGCGACGCTGC
>JBAWVU010000363.1:0-3155 GCA_037147135.1 Chloroflexota bacterium | reverse complement strand
CCACCGGTGGCGGAGCGGCCGACATGGGCCGGCGCATCCGCGTCTCGACCATCGACCAGCTCGACAGGACACAGCTCCTCTTCAGCTCGCCCATCGATGTCGAGCTGAGCGGGAAGGCGCCGGGCTTCCCCGGGTTGCTCCGCGACGTCTGGCGGGGCCGCGGCTTCGGCGATTTCTGGGGCTACGGTCTTGTCGCCGAAGGAGCGGCCGAGGCGATGGTCGAGGTCGGCGTCTCCGTCTGGGACCTCGCCGCTCCGGTCGTCCTCGTCGAGGAGGCGGGCGGGCGCTTCACGGACCTCGACGGCGAGCGTCGGATCGACACGCGGACGATGCTCGCCTCCAACGGACTGCTCCACGAGGTCATCCTCGCGAGGCTGCACCGAGTGGCGTAGCCGGGCCCGTCGGAGGCGGGCGGCCCGTGCGAGGCACCGGCCGTGCCCGAGCCCGCGACGACCCCCGAGATCGGATCAGGCCCCGGCGGCTGCGAGTGAATCGGCGAGGATGCCGAGGGCGAGGTCGACCTCCTCGGCCGTCGTTACGAGCGGCGGGATGATCCGCATGACCTGGGCCCGCGAGCCGGCAGAGAGGACGATGAGGCGCCGCTCGAGCGCCTCGGCGATCACCCGCTTGGTCAGCTCGGTGTTCGGCACGCGACCGTCGCCCTCGTCGGGCTTCACGAACTCGAGCGCCGCCATGAGCCCGAGCCCGCGGGCATCGCCGATCGCGCGGTGCCGCGCCTTGAGCTCGCGGAGGCCGGCGAGCAGCTGCTCGCCGCGCGCGGCCGCGTTCGCGACGAGCCCCTCGTCCTCGATGACGTCGATCGTCGCGTTCGCCGCCGCGCAGGAGACGACGTTCCCGCCGAACGTGCCGCCGTGCGCGCTCGTGCGCCAGTGCCGGAGGACGTCCTCTCGCGCGATGATCCCCGAGAGCGGCAGCCCCGACGCGATGCCCTTCGCTATCACGAGGATGTCCGGCTCGACGCCCGAGTGCTCGACGGCGAAGAACCGCCCGGTCCGCCCGAATCCGGTCTGCACCTCGTCGACGATGAGGAGGATCCCGTGGCGGGTGGCGATCTCGCGGAGCCGCGGGAGGAACCCGATCGGCGGGACGATGTAGCCGCCCTCGCCGAGCACGGGCTCGACGATGAACGCGGCGACGTGCTCGGGGTAGACGAGCGTGTGGAAGAGCTCCTCGAGCCTGCCCTCCCAATCGCACGTGCAGCCGGCGCACGACGCGCACCCCGCGGTGCACGCGGCGGGGTCGTGGGCGCCCCCGGGGGCGCGGTAGCAGTACGGGTAGTCGGCGAAGTAGACGGATCCCGGCAGGGGCTCGAAGTCGCCGCGGTAGACGTTCTTCGCCGATGTGAGCGCCATCGTCTGCGCCGTGCGCCCATGGAAGCCACCCCGGAATGCGACGATCACCGGTCGCTTCGTCGCGACCCGCGCGAGCTTCACGGCGGCCTCGACGGCCTCCGCGCCGGAGTTGGCGAGGAATGCGCCCCACGGCCCGCCCGGGAGGATCCCCCGGAGGCGTTCGTAGAGCCGGAGCCCGGCCTCGTGGTAGACGATGTTCTGCTGGCCGTGGAGGAGCCTGGCGGCCTGAGCCGCGACCGCGGCCGCGACGCGCGGGTGCGCGTGGCCCGTGTTCGTGACGCCGATCCCGGAGCTGTAGTCGAGATAGCGGGCCCCGTCCGTCGTCACGAGCCACGAGCCTTCACCGTGGTCGACGACGATGTTCGCCACGCGGCCCCAGACCGGGGGGACGACGTCGAGCGAGGGGAGCGGGCGACCGGCGGTGCCGGCGCGGACGGAGTCGACCATCGTGGACCTCGGCTGGGTGGGTCGCCCCCGTCGGGCGGCGTGCCGGGATTCTATCGCCGGGCTGTCGCCCCGTGCGGTCTCCCGGGCCTCGGCTTCACCGCGTTCGGGCCTCGGCGCGGATCCGCGCGAGGGTCGGACGCGTCGCGGCCGCCGGCGTCGTGCGAGGATGGCGCAGCCGCGGTGACGGCGGTCGACGGGCGCCGCACGGCGCCGGACCCGTCGCCACGATCGCAGGGGTGGAGCATGGACGCTGTGGAACGGGGCGCCGGTCGGCCGATCGCGTTCGTCGGGGCACGCCTCCTCGACGCGAGGAGCGAGCAGGCCGTCGAGGATGGCACCCTCGTCGTGGGGGCCGACGGGCGGATCGTCGCGGCCGGAGCTGCCGCCCGGGTGGACGTGCCCGACGATGCGCCGCGCGTGGACTGCGGTGGGTGGACGCTCGTCCCGGGCCTCATCGACTGCCACGTCCACCTGACGGGCGCTCACGAGTCGACAGATGACGCCGTCCAGCGGAGCAACACCGACTACGTCGTCCGGGCGCTGCGGGTCGGGCGCTCGTACCTGGACATCGGCGTGACGACGGTGCGCGACGCGGGCGGCGCGGCGGCCGGCATCAAGCGCGCCTTCGCGAACGGCGACTTCCCGGGACCGCGCACGCAGGTGAGCGTCGGCTTCCTCTCGCAGACCGGCGGGCACGGGGACGGATGGACGCCGTCGGGGACGGACCTCAACGGCGCGTCGCCGCCCGACGTGCCGAGCGGCGTCTGCGACGGGGTGGAGGAGTGCCGCAAGGCGGCGCGCCTCCAGATCCGCGCCGGGGCCGACTGGCTCAAGGTCATGGCGACGGGCGGGGTCTACTCGGTGACCGACAGCCCGGAAGCGGCTCAGTTCTCGCTCGACGAGCTGCGCGTGTTCGTCGACGAGGCCCGGGCGGCCGGGATCCACGGCGTGCTCGCCCATGCCGAGGGGACGCAGGGCATCAAGAACGCGCTCCGGGCGGGCGTCCGCTCGATCGAGCACGGCGACCTCATCGACGAGGAGGGGATCGACCTCATGCTCGCCGGCGACGTCGCGCTCGTGCCCACCTTCCTCATCGTCGAGGAGATGCTCCGGCCCGACCGGGTGAAGGGTGGCGTCACTCCACCGTGGGCGGTGGAGAAGATCCGCCGTATGATGGACCGGCAGCGCGAGACCTTCCGGGAGGCCGTGACGCGCGGTGTGCGCGTCGCGATGGGGACGGACGGGACGGCCGGCTCGCACCTCCCGGCGGAGATCGCCCTCATGGTGGAGGTGGGGCTGTCCCCGTTCGCGGCGCTCCGCGCGGCGACCGCCGAG
>JBAWVU010000362.1:0-3168 GCA_037147135.1 Chloroflexota bacterium | reverse complement strand
CCCCAGCGAGATCGCGGCGGTTCTTGAGGATGAGGCCCCGGTTCCCAACGGCCGCCGCGACACCTTCCGGGTCGCCAATCTCGCGGGAGATCGCTTCCGCCTCGATTAGGCTCGCAAGGGCGCCGTCGGGATCGCCCTGTGCATCCAGCACCAGCCCCTTGCCGTTCAAGGACGCCGCCACGCCGTGGCGGTGTCCCTGGGCTCTTTCCACGCTCAGTGCCGCATCGAACATCGCGAGCGCCGTGTCGTACTCCCCGCGATCGAAGCAGACATTCGCCTGGTCACCGAAGCTTCCGGCCATCGCCGCCTGGTCGCCGACATGGCGGAAGAGCTGCTCTCCCTTCTTGAAGAACTCCATCGCCCGGTCGGGTTGACCCCTGGCCAGCTCGACATGCCCCAGCACGCTGACGACACGAGCCAGTCCGTCACGCTCGTCGAGGTCGCGGAAGAGAGCTTCCGCCTCCAGGAGACTCGCCTCAGCGTCGTCCCAGTCACCGTCCTGCAGCAGGCCGATGCCCCTGTTGAGCAGGGCTGTGGCGAGCGACGATGAATCGCCACTGGTTCGATTCGCAGCAACGAAGTGCTCACGGAGTGTGAGCGCCTCGTGTCGGTGCCCCATGTCGCCCATCAGCGACGCCACCGCATCGATCGTCTCCGTCTTCCACCATCCCGGGTCCTCGATCACCTCCCGGTACGCCTCGACGAGCCGGTGGTCCGAGTGCGCCTCGACCGCCGCCCAGGCGACCTTCACGTCGTCGGGGTCGGCGGCCCAGGCGGCGGTGAAGAAGCCCAGGTCGCCGAGGAGGGCGGCGAGGCGGTCCCACTCCCCCGCGCGTGCGAGCTGCCAGGGGAGCTCGGCGATCCGGCGGGGCCCGGTCTCGCGTCCGGCGAAGTAGTCGGCGAGCCGGCGGTGGGCCGCTGCCCGCTCGGCGTCGGCGATGAGGTAGCGCTCCGCGACCGCCCGGCGGAGGTGGTCGTGGAAGAAGCCGAGCAGGCCTGCGCGCGAGACGAGCGCCGACGCGGCGGCGAGGAAGAGCGGACTCCAGACGGCACCCGGGAGGGGGTCGTCGCCCGGTCCGAGGAGGTCGAGGAGCTCGGCCTCGGCGAGACCCCGGCGGGCGGCCCAGAGCGCGGTCATCGCGTCGGCGGTGAGCCCTGGGCGATCGCGGTCGTAGTCGGCCTCCCAGCGGGCGAGGACGCGGGTGAAGAGGGCGGCAGGATCCGCTGCCGCGAGGTAGCGCTCGAGCGCCTCCGGAAGGGTCTCGTGCGCCCCCCACTGGCGGAGCTCCTCGAGCAGGACCCGCAGATAGAGCGGGTTCGCCGACTGGGGGGCGGCGATCACCCGGGCACGGAGCGCGGGGGCGAGGACCTTGGCGTACCCGGCGAGGTAGACATCGATGAGCTGCCCCCGCTCGGCCTGTGTGAGCGGCGCGACCGGATGGGTCGGCCAGCCGCGGCTGGCCACCGCCTCGGCGGGTCGCCCCGGGAGGGTCGAGAGGAGGAGGCGGACACCGGGTGGGATGACCGGCGGGAGGAAGGCGAGGTCGGGTGCCCCGTCGCGGTCGTCGAGCTGGTCGAGCGCGTCGAGGACGAGGACGAGGCGTCCCCGGGCGGCGGCCATGTGGAGCGCGTTCGCGAACGCGAGCCGGAGCGCCTCGGGGTCGTCGGGGATCTCGAGGCTGAGCCCATACCGGCGACGGAGCTCGCCGAGGAGCCGCCGGAGCATCGAGCGGGGATCGGCCGAGGCCGCCGACGCCCCCGCGAAGTGGAGGATGACCGGCACCTCGGGGTGGGCGGCGCGGTAGCGGAGGGCCCAGGTCGCGAGGAGGGCGCTCTTGCCGACCCCGGACTCCCCGGTGACGACGAGCGGCGGGCCGTCGCCGGCGGCATGGGCGTCGAGGGCCGCGGCGTCGGCGTCGCGTCCGACGTACACCGTCGCCCGGCTCCGGGCGAACGCATCGTGGAGGGCGGCCTCCGCGTCGAGCGGGTCGGGGACGGAGTCCGCGGGGAAGCGCGCCTCGATGACCCCGCTGAGGTCGGCGAGGACCCGGGCGCCGAGGGCGACCGGGTCCGGATAGTCGCGGACCGGGAAGCGGCTGTCACCGATCCGGGCCTTGAGGGCGACGAGCCGCTCCCGGCGGTCGGCCGCCCGGCGCTCTGCCTCCGCGGGACCGAGGTCGCGGACCTCGTCCGGGGTGGGGACCTCGCGGTACGCCTCGGCGGGGCGGCTCTCCGCATAGGCGGGGTCGCGCAGGTAGAAGAAGGCGTGGTCGGCCATCGCGGGGTCCCGCAGGACCCCGTGGAGGATCTCGAGCTCGGTGACCGAGGCACCCGGCTCCTCCTCGATCCAGGGGGCCGCCTCCACCGCCTTCGGGTCCAGAGTGTCGGGGACCCAGCCGTACCGATCGCCGAGCAACCCGAGGAAGTACGGGCGGCAACGGGCGATCTCCGCGAGGCAGATCGGGAGGACCTGTCCCTCCGCCCGCTGCTCGTCGGTCACCCCCCAGCGCAGGTCCACCTCTCCCCAGGTGACCCCCCGGGACTCGCAGAGCGCCCGCAAGGCCGGGAAGACCCGCTTCACGAGCTCGTCGCGCTCGGCCCCCATGTCGCGGAACGTGGACGAGACGAAGACCCGGATCGCACGCTTGGGGGCGGAGGAGGTGGAGGAGGGAGAGGTCACTGGGGGACGTCCGGCGCGTTCGGCTCCGAGTGGATCAGGCCGGTGAGCGGATCGGCGAAGTGGAGGTGGGCGAGCTCCTCCCATGGCTCGATGACGGCTGGCCCCTCGAGGATGACGGGGCGGATCTCGGGCGGCCGCTCGTCGTCACCCGCCTTGCGCTCGAGGGCGTAGTCGACCTCTCGCCGGACCCACTCGGACGCCTTCGCGGCATGCGACCAGAACAGGAGGAACAGGTCACAGTCGTCGATCTGCTCGAAGAGGATCCGCTCCCAGCGTTCGCCGGGCTCGAGGCGCAGGACGTCCGCGAAGTACCCGATCCCGACCGCGGCGAGCATCTGCGTCCGCCGGAGCACCTCGTCGCGGTCGGCGGAGGCGTACGAGATGAACGCGCGACGGAACCGCCGTGCGTCGTGCCCGACTGGACGCGCCGCCATCTCCTGCATCCTGGGGGCGATCTCGAGCCTGAACCTGACCTGCCCGACCGGAAT
>JBAWVU010000361.1:0-3188 GCA_037147135.1 Chloroflexota bacterium | reverse complement strand
GGGCGCGCGGACGGCAAGCGAGCGAGCGAGCTCGTGGCGCAGGCCCTCGCTCGCCGCCAGCCCGACGCGCACGACGCGGCCGCGCCCCGCGGCGGCAGCTGAGGGCGGTCGGACCGGATGCTGTCCAGGACGCTCGACGCTGCTGGCCGCTTCACCCGCCGTGATGCGGTCCGTCTCGTCGTCTCCGCCGCAGCTCTCATCGTCGCCCTGACGGTCGTCCTCAGCTTCGACATCTTCTCCCCCGCGCTCGAGCTCCGGGCCGGCGACGTCGCCCCCGTGAGCGTCCGCGCTCCCCGCGCCACCACGTTCGAGAGCGCGATCCGCACCGAGGCGAAGCGGGCGGACGCCGCGAAGGCGGTCGAGCCGCAGTACGACTACACGGAGGCGATCGCGGCAGCGATCTCCGACGCCCAGGTCGCGAGCCTCCGGCGCGAGGCGCGCGTCGTCGACGCCGCGTTCGCGCTCGACGACCCCCTCGCCCGCCTGAACGCGCTCGAGCGCGCCTTCCCGGAGCTCTCGACGGATGCGCGAGCGACGCTCCTGTCGCTCGACGCGACGCGCTGGGCGACGGTCCGCGACGAGGCCGCCCGTGTCCTCGGCGCCCGCGAGCGGACCGAGATCCGGGACACCGAGCTTGTCGAGGAGCGGTCGCTGCTCCCGACGCGGTTCCCGCTCCAGTGGACGTCCGGCGAGAAGCAGCTCGCGTCCGAGCTCGTCGCGCCGTTCGTCGTCCCTAACTCGTCCTACAGCGAGGCGGCCACCGCTGCCGCGCGGACGGAGGCCGCGCAGGCCGTCGAGCCGGCCATGGTCTCCATCGCGCAGAACGCCGTCGTGATCCGCGCCGGGGCGCAGGTGACCGACCTCGATGCGGAGGCGCTCACGGCGCTCGGCCTCGATGCGCGCGGGCTCGACCTCGTCCGGGGCGCCGGGTGGTTCCTCCTCGCGACCCTCATCGTCCTGCTCCTCCTCGCGTGGATCTGGCGCTTCCGCAGGGAGCTCTGGCATCGGAACAACGCGCTCCTCCTCGTCGGGCTCCTCATCCTCGTCGCCGTCATCGCGATCAAGGTGACGGCGGGACGCTCGGTGCTGCCCTACTTCGTGCCGGTGGCTGCGGTCGGGCTCATCCTCGCGATCCTCGTCGGGGCCGGGCCCGCGATGGTGGTGCAGGCGGTGCTCGCCGTCGTCGTGGGTGCGGTGAACGGCAGCTCGCTCGAACTGGCGACGTACACGCTCCTCGGCGGCATCGCCGGGATCATCGCGATCCGGCGGGGGGACCGGCTCCAGGTCTTCGTACAGGCCGGGCTCGTCATGGGCGTCGTGAACGTGGCGGTCGTGGCGATCTTCTCGCTGCTCGGCGAGCGCGACCTCACCGGCATCGCGCAGCTCATCGTCGCATCGCTCGTCGCCGCGGGCGCGTCGGCCGTCGCCGCCGCGGGCCTGTTCGCCGTCCTTGGCAACCTCTTCGGGATCCTCACGGTCTTCCAGATCATGGAGCTCGCGAATCCGACCCAGCCGCTCCTGCGGCGGCTCCTCACGGAGACCCCCGGGACCTACCCCCACTCGCTCATGGTGGGGAACCTCGCGGAACGCGCGGCGGAGGCGATCGGTGCCGACCCGCTCGTCGCCCGCGTGGCGGCCTATTACCACGACGTCGGCAAGCTCGCGAACCCGGCCGCCTTCATCGAGAACCAGGCCGGCGGCCAGAACATCCACGACGAGCTCGACCCGGAGACCTCGGCCCGGATCCTCCGCGCTCACGTGGCGGACGGCATCGACATCGCGTACCGGGCGAAGCTGCCCAAGGCGCTCATCGCGTACATCCCGCAGCACCACGGGACGGCGAAGATGGTCTACTTCCTCGAGAAGGCGCGCGACGAGGCGGCGGCGCCGTATGGCGGGCGTGGGACCACGGCGGGGGCGGCGGCCGCGGACGCGGTCGACGAACGCCTGTTCCGTCACAGCGGTCCCAAGCCGCAGACGAAAGAGGCCGCGATCCTCATGCTCGCCGACTCGGTCGAAGCGTCGGTCCGCAGCCTCTCCTCGCACGATGAGGCGGCGATCCGGGCGATGGTGTCGCGGATCGTCACCGAGCGCCTGGAGGATGGCCAGTTCGACGAGTGCGACCTCACCCTGCGCGACGTGGAGCGGGTCCGCGTGGCGTTCGTCACGCAGCTGCTCGGGATGTACCACCAGCGGATCGCCTACCCGCAGAACAAGGTCGTCGAGCTCGAGGCTCGGCGTGGGGCCGGCACCGGCGCGTGACTGTCCGATGACTCGGTCCGGCACCGGCGCCTGACGGCCCGATGACTCGGTACCGGCTCGGCGACGGACGAGCGCTCGACATCGACGTGCGCGCGGTCGCCCGGCCGCTCCTCCGGACGGCGGTCCTTGGGCGACGCCTCACGCGCAGGGAGATCGCGGCGGCCGTCGATCGCGCGCTCTCGGCTGCGGGCGCCCCGGCCCGGGGGCTCGTCGGGCTCGTGCTCGCCGACGACCCGACGATCGCCGAGCTCAACGTCTCGCACATGGGGAAGGTCGGCCCCACCGACGTCCTCTCGTTCCCGCTGCTGCCGCCCGACGCGTATCCACCGCACGAGGGTGGCGGCGTCCTCGCGGGAGCAGCGGCCGCCCCGGCGCGCATCGCGGCCATCGCGTTCGCGCTCCCGCCGCGGGTCCGGCCACAGATCGGCGAGATCGTCATCTCGGTCGAGCGCGCCGTCGAACAGGCTCGCGACGGCCGTGGCGGCCAGGCCGGCGACCTGCGCCGGGACCCGGCGGACGAGCTCCTCCTGCTCGCGACCCACGGGACGCTCCATCTCTGCGGCTGGGATCACGCCGAGCCGGTCGAGGAGGCGGCGATGCGCCGGCTCGAACGGGAGATCCTCGCGCTCGCCTGACGGCCGCGCGTCCGCCGCGACCGAGGTCCGAAGGCGGCCTCGCGGGCGCGGCCGTACCCGGGACTTCTGGACCGTGTGATTCGCGCGGTGGCGTACTATCGTGGAGTCGGTCGGCCGTCAACGGTCGAGCAGGGAACGGTGTGACCGGTCCGCTCGAGTGCGGTGACGCGCGCCGCGCGCGCCGCGGGGCCCGGATCAGGGAGGTGGATCCCATGGCGACGTCGAGACTCGCATCAGCCCGGTGGCTCGGGGCAGTCGCGGCGATCGCCGCGACTGCCCCGAGCCACCGGG
>JBAWVU010000360.1:0-3194 GCA_037147135.1 Chloroflexota bacterium | reverse complement strand
GCGGACCCGGCTCCGGCCCGCATGGACCCGACTCGCGCCCGGACGCTGATCGATGCAATCGCGCCGTCGCTCCGCGGGCTCCTGGCGGGCGGCGACGCGCTCAGGGTGATCACGTTCGACGATGCCCCGCTCGCGGCGGTGTTCACGGCCGCCGCCGCCGGGCGCGGCTTCGTGCTCGGTGGACCGCTGACCCCCGACCAGATCGTGTACGTCGGGTCGTGGCCACTGTTGCTGGACGTGCCCGAGGAGGTCGACGCCGACGGCGCACTCCCACTGCTGCGCCGGCACCTGACGGAGCACGTCGCGGCCCACGGCACGATGCCCATCGTCGTGGTCGTGCCCGGCCTCGGCCTGTTCGCGTCGGGTGACACGTGGGACCAGGCCGACACGGCGCGCCACGTCTACCTCGACGCCCTTCGCGTCGGCGAGGGCGCCCTCTCCCTCGGCGGCGTGCGTGCCCTCACCGACGCCGAACGGACGTTCATCGAGGCGTGGGAGTCGGAGGCCTACCGGCGCGGCGTCGCGGCCGGCACCGCCGTCACCGGCCGGTTCGCGGGCAAGGTTGCCCTCGTCACCGGCGCCGCCCAGGGATTCGGGCTCGCCATCGCCGCCGACCTCGTCGCCGAGGGCGGCCACGTCGTCCTCGCCGACCAGAACGTGGCGCTTGCGGAGTCCAACGCCCGCGAGCTGGAGGCCCGGCACGGCACGGTCCGGGCGAGCGCCGTCGCCATGCACGTCATGGACGAGCGATCCGTCGCCGACGGCCTGCACGCCACGGTCACGCGGTACGGCGGCCTCGACCTCCTCGTCTCGAACGCGGGAGTGCTGCGCGCCGGCAGCGTGACCGGCCAGCCGCTGGCGGAGTTCGACCTCGTCACGAACGTCAACTACCGCGGCTACTTCCTCTGCGTCCGGTTCGCCGCCCCCGTCATGGCCCGCCAGCACCGTGCGAGGCCCGATCGCTGGAGCGACATCATCGAGATCAGCTCCAAGTCCGGGCTCGTCGGCTCCAGCCGCAACAGCGCGTACGCGGGGTCGAAGTTCGGAGGGATCGGGCTCACGCAATCGTTCGCGCTGGAGCTGGTCGGCGACGGCATCAAGGTCAACGCGATCTGCCCGGGCAACTTCTTCGACGGGCCGCTGTGGTCCGACCCGCAGATCGGGCTGTTCGTCCAGTACCTGCGCGAGGGCAAGGTCCCCGGCGCGACGACGACCGAGGACGTCCGCCACTTCTACGAGGCGAAGGTCCCGATGGGTCGCGGCTGCACGCCGGCCGACGTGCTGGAGGCGCTCTACTACCTGGTGGCCCAGCGGTACGAGACCGGCCAGGCCCTGCCCGTCACCGGCGGCCAGGTGATGCTGAGCTGATGGAGCCGACGTCGATGCCACCGACCGCGACGGCCGGGCCGATCCCCGCCACCCAGCACGCCATCCAGTTCGTCGGGGCCGGCCGGCTCGTGCACGATCGCGCGAAGCCCGTGACGATGCCCGGCCCCCACCAGATCCTCGCCCGGGTCGAAGCCTGCGGGATCTGCTTCTCGGACACGAAGCTCCTTCACCAGTTCTCCGCCCATCCGCGGAAGAGCGAAGTCCGGGGTGGGCTGACAGCCGATGTCCTGGCCGAGATCCCCTCGTACGTGCCCGGCGAGCTGCCGACCGTGCCCGGGCACGAGACCGTCTGTCGGATCGTCGCGGTGGGCGACCAGGTCCGCCGGCACCGCATCGGCGAGCGCTGCCTCGTCCAGACCGACTACCGCCATCTCCCGACGGCGCTGTCGAACGCCGCGTTCGGCTACGACTTCGAAGGCGGACTCCAGGAGTACGTCCTGCTCGACGAGCGGGTGGTCATCGACCCCGGGTCGGGCGAGCGGTTCCTCATCCCCGTGGGCGAGCAGCTGAGCGCATCGGCCCTGGCGTTGGTGGAGCCATGGGCGTGCGTGGAAGCGTCCTATGCATACCCGGAGCGCTCGGCGTTGCGGTGGAACGGGCGGCTGCTCATCGTCGCCGATCCCGACCACGAGATCGAAGGCCTCGACTCGCTCGTCGAGACGGCACGCCCGACCGCGATCGTCACCCTGGTGGCCGTCGAGGCGGGACAGGACTCGCAGCGAGCGGCCGTGGAGGCGCTGGCAGCGCTCGGGATCGCGGTCACCCGGGCCTCGTCGATCGACGACGTCCCCCGCGAGTCCTTCGACGACGTCGTCTACTTCGGCGCGGACGCCGGCCGGATCGAGATCCTCCAGGACTGCCTGGCGCCGCGCGGGCTCATCAACGTGGTCACCGGGGGTCGGCGGTTCGACCGTCCGGTGTCCGTCGACGTCGGTCGGGTCCACTACGACCTGACGCGCTGGGTCGGGACGCAGACCGGATCGGCGATGAACGGCTATGCGGTCGTGCCCGGCGATGGGGAGCTGCGGCCTGGCGACCGGATGGCCGTGATCGGCGCGGCCGGGCCGATCGGCCTGATGCACATCGCGCGGGCGGCCTCGGCCGGCCTGCCGGGCATCTCGATCGTCGCCGTCGACATCGACGACGCGCGGCTCGCGCACCTCCGGCACACGGTCGGGCCCGTCGCCCGCTCACGGGGCGTCGACCTGGCGGTCATCAACAGCAGGACGACGGAGCTCGGTGGCGGCTTCAGCTACATCGCGCTGATGGTCCCCGCGCCGCCGCTCGTCGGACAGGCTGTCGACCTGGCCGGTGACGGCTGCCGGATCAACATCTTCGCAGGCTTCGCCAACCGGACGCGGGCCGACGTCGATCTCGACCACTACATCGCGCACGGGTGCTACCTGGTCGGTACGAGCGGCTCGCTCATCAGCGACATGAAGGTCGTGCTGGGCAAGCTCGAGCGCGGCGAGCTGGACACGAACATCTCGCTCGACGCCGTGGCGGGCTTCGCGGGCGTCGGCGACGCGCTCGAAGCGGTGGAGTCACGGACCGCGTCCGGCAAGATCGTCGTCTACCCCAGCCTCCCGGAGCTCGGCCTGGTGGGTCTCTCGGAGCTGTCGACGCGGTTCCCGGCCGTGGCCGAGAAGCTCGTCGACGGGACGTGGACGAGGGCGGCCGAAGAAGCGTTGCTGGCGGACGCGTTGCCGGTGGACCCACGCGAGGGCGCTCCGAGCGCCTGACGCTCCGGGTCACGAGCAGGTGGCGACCCTCGTGCCCGACAGCACGATCGGTCCGCGCCGGAC
>JBAWVU010000359.1:0-3196 GCA_037147135.1 Chloroflexota bacterium | reverse complement strand
CTCCAGGACACGTACGGCGAGACGCTGACACAGCTCGACCACCAGCGCCGGGCGACGAAGCCGGACGTCATCCGTCTCCGCAGGACTGACCTGCCCCCGATCCGCCTGCGACGGCCCCGGCGGGCCCTCGAGCGCGCACTGCGAGCCCCCGCGGCGATCGCCTTCGAGCGACCTCCCGACCTCGGCGCCGCCGCACCGATGACCCGGTCGATCTTCGAAGTCGGCCTCGCAGCAGCCTCGCGCCGTCTCCTGCGCCAGGTGGGCGAGGAGGTCGAGATCGAGTCGAGCGTCGACACGGTCGACGCCTACACAGCGTCGATCGTCATCGCGGCCACATATCGCCTGGAGGTCTGGCCGGTCCTTGACGCGATCCGTTCGGCGTTCGGCGACGACTCCGTCCCCGTCGGTAGCCTGGCCGAGCTCGCACGGCAGCTCGAGGCGCAGCTGGGCGCATACGTCGAGTCGACGGAGACCGATGACGTGGACCTGGCGATCGTGAAGCCCGACGGTTTCGAGACGATCGAGGTCGACGGAGCCCCGGTCCGCCAGGCAGAGATCAGCTACCCGGCCGATCGGGCGGCACTCGTCTTCGGTCCGGAGCGGCTCGCCCGCGAGAACCCGGCCGACTACGGCTTCCACTACGCTCCGTACAACTTCGACTCGAGCCCGGAGGCGGACTTCTACGAGAAGGCTCTGCGGGTCCTCAACCTCCACCCCGATGACGTCCGTGACATGTACTTCACTGGCGCCATCACCGACCCGAAGAAGACCGACCTCGGCTTCGTGTACCGCCGCGACGGCCGCGACCATCGCTACACGCCCGACTTCGTCGTCCACGCGTCGGGTGATCGCTGGATGCTTGTCGAGATCAAGATGATCTCCAAGCGCCACGACCCGGTCGAAGGGCAGGACGGCTTGAAGGCCCGGGCCATGCGGGAGCTGGAGACGGCGAACCCGGGCCGGATCTTCTACCGGATGGTCTTCACGGATGCCATCGCCCCGGCAACGGATGTCGCCGCCGTCCGTGACTTCGTCGAAGCGCCGGCGGCCGGCGGATGACGGTCGCAGACGACAGTGGACCGCCCGGCGAGTCCGCGTGCAGTCCGCATGCAGTCGGCGTGCAGCGAGGTCGACTAGCGTTCGCGTCGTGCCCACAATCGTGGCGCCGTCAAGGCGGTCTCCAGGAAGAACAGCGGTGGTTTATCCTCATCGCGGGAGGATGACCATGACGGACGCGGGCGTGATCGCGTTCACGACGGAGGACGCGCAACGGCTGACGGGCCTCTCCGCGCGGCGGCTCCAGTACTGGGACGAGACAGACTTCATCCGGCCGTCGGTCGCCGCGAGGCGGGGCCGTGGATCGCCAAGGCTGTATTCGTTCCGGGACGTCGTCCAGCTGCGGATTGCCGCCCAGTTGCGTGATCGAGTCTCGCTCCAGGCGCTGCGGCGCCTCAAGGTCGCACTGGACGTGGATGCACCGTTCGCCTCCATCCGGTTCGCGATCTCCGCCGGCGGTGAGACCGTGTACGTCGGTCCGCCCGACCAGGCGGAGTCCGCGAGGACTCCGGGCCAGGTCGTCATGACGTTCGAGCTCCCGCTGGATGAGATCCGCGCCGACCTGCAGGAGCGGATCCGGAAGCTCCGGGCGCGCCAGCATGTCGGCGAAGTGTCGAAGACCCGCGGGGTGATGGGCAGCAAGCCCGTCATGACAGGCACCCGGATCACTCCAGAGGCGATCGTCGGGATGCTCGACGGCGGGTGGGCCCGCGACCGCATCCTGGAGGAGTTCCCCGAACTGGTCCTCGCCGACATCGATGCCGCGATCGCGTA
Organism: Chloroflexota bacterium; assembly: GCA_037147135.1. Lineage (GTDB taxonomy): Bacteria > Chloroflexota > Limnocylindria > Limnocylindrales > CSP1-4 > CAIYQJ01. The sequence continues at coordinate 1,366 of JBAWVU010000359.1, read as the reverse complement.
CACGCAGGACCAGCGGCGAGCAGGATGAGTGAGGGCTCGGGGGTGGCTGGTGGACAACAACGTGCCGCGCGGCGTCACACAGCTGCTGCGCCAGCGCGGCCACATGGCGGTCGAGGTTCGAGAGGTCCTCGGTGCTGCGGCTTCTGACCCGGTGATCGCCGCCTACGCGCGCCGGCGGCACTTGCGCGTGGTCACGCACGATGCGGGCTTCGCGACGCGCTGCCTGGTCGATCGCCTGCCGTGCCTGTGGCTGCGGACGCGCCAACGCGACGATCGAGCCCGCCTCGAGCCCGTTCTCGATGAACTCGTCGCGGCGTTCGACGCAGGCGTCTCGCACGCCGTCCTGACCCGCACGGGGACCGTCAAGTTCGGACCGGGGGACATGACGTGACCGTACCGGATCAGGGCGACCGGGTCCCCATCGCCAAGGCGAAGGGCCGACCGATGCTCCAGTGGGTGGGCACGAGGCCGCTGCGTGAAGTCCGCTCGTTCCCGGCCCAAATGGTGGAGCGGTCCGATCCGGTGGCACCGGCAGGTGCGATCGCGGCCGACGTCGACTGGTCCGACTGGCCGGCTCGCTTCGACCGCGGCGGGCTCCTCTTCCATGGTGACAACAAGGAAGTCCTCGCCCACCTCCTAGCGAACGGCTTCCGCGGCAAGGTGGATCTGGTTTACATCGATCCGCCGTTCGACTCGGGCGCCGACTTCGTACGCAAGGTCCAGCTCCGCGGCGCCTCGGGCTCGGTCCGCCTGGATGGCGAGTCGCACACCCTTGGCGAGCAGATCCAGTACACGGACATCTGGGCGAACGACACCTACCTCCAGTTCATGTACGAGCGGCTCATGCTCATCAAGGAGCTGATGACCGCCGCCGGAACGATCTACCTGCACTGCGACCTCCGGAAGAACCATCACCTCAAGTGCCTGCTCGACGAGGTCCTGGGAAGCGACGCTCAGATTGGCGAGGTCATCTGGCACTACAGCGGCGCCGGCGTGCCCAGAGATCGGTGGGCATCTCGCCACGACTCGCTGCTCTGGTATGCCAAGCGGGCGGCTTGGGTCTTCAACGCCGATGACGTCCGAATACCGTACGCAGCCGCAACGATCGAACGTTTCAGTCATCACATTGGCAACGTCCGGGGCGACCAAGACTACGGCGAGCAGGAACTGAACCCACTCGGGAAGCACCCCGAAGACGTGCTTGACATCTCGATCGAAGCGCCTTCCGCCAATACAAGGACCGGGTACCCAACCCAGAAGCCGGAAGCACTCCTCGACCGGATCATCCGCGCCTCCTCCAATCCCGGCGACATCGTCCTCGACTGCTTCGTCGGGAGCGGGACCACTGCGGCGGTGGCGCAGAAGC
>JBAWVU010000358.1:0-3211 GCA_037147135.1 Chloroflexota bacterium | reverse complement strand
CGAGGCGTACCCGTGGGACGAGAAGCCGATGGCCGGCGTCTTCTACCAGACACAGGCCCGGGCGCTGGCACGACGAGGGGTCGACCTCACGGTCACGGTTCCCACGCCGATGGCGCCGTGGCCACTGCCGCACCTCGAGACGCAGTGGCGCCGCTACGCGGCCGCCCCGCGCGACGCGTCGGACGGGAGTGTCCGCGTCGCACGCCCACGCTATCTCGGCGTGCCAGGGGAGCCCCGCTGGGCGTGTCCCGACCGGCTGATGGCCCGCGCGGCGTGGCGCTCGCGCGACGCCTGGGCGGGCGCGCGTTTGATCCACGGGCACTCGGCGGTGACTGGACTGGCGGCGTGGCGCCTCGCCCGCCGGACCGGACTGCCGTTCGTCCTCACCTTCCATGGAGGTGACCTCAACGCCTGGCCCGACCGGCACCCGGATCGCCTGTCCGATCTGCGCACGGCCGCGCAGGAGGCCCGCGCCGTCACCGTAGTGAGCGGGGCGCTGGCCTCGCGCGCCCGCGAGCTCACCGGCGTGAACGCCATCCACCTCCCGCTCGGCTCCGACCACCGCTCTCTCGCCGCGCTCGCGCTGCCGCGCGACGTGGCTCGCGCAGCGCTCGACCTCGTCGACGATCGCGTCATCGTCCTCTTCGTCGGCAACCTGATCGCCGCCAAGGGCGTTCGCGAGCTCGTCGACGCGATCCTCCCGCGAGGCGACCGGTTCCTCGGCGTCTTCGTCGGCGATGGCCCGCAGAGGGGCTACGGCGGCGCGGATGCGTGCGCGACTGGCTGCCTGCGGTTCCCGGGCCTCCGACCGCACGGCGAGATCGCACGCTACATGTCGGCTGCCGACGTCCTCGTCCTCCCCTCGCACAGTGAGGGTCTCCCGACCGTGCTGGTGGAGGCCGGCTCGCTCGGCCTCCCGGTGATCGCGAGCGCGGTGGGAGGGATCCCCGACCTGCTCGGCGCCGACCGCGGCGTGCTCCTCGCCGAGGTGTCGCCCGGGGCGATCGGCGCCGCGCTCGACGCATTCGAGACTGGACGGTCCGCGGCGAGCGCGGCCGCGGCGCGACTCCGGGCTTTCGTCCTCACGGAACACGACGTCGACGCGAGCGCCGCGCGGCTTCTTGAGATCTACCGATTGCGATGACGCCCGGTGTCAGCGTGACGGTGACGGGGCGAGCGACAACACCATCGTGGCGACGATGGCGAGCCCCGGCACGACGGCACACCCGACTCTGATCAAGGTTCGATTCGAACTCCGCGGTCGTCACGCGATGCGGCGCGACCATCCCGCAGTCTGCGGACAAGGCCCACGATCGTGGCGACGGTGAAACGGACGTCGCCTGCGCGCGGGATCCAGAAGCCTGTCAGCGGCGTTCTCGTGAGGCGCGCCGCGATCGCCGTGAGCCACAACGCGGAGAGCGAGTAGGACACGAGCGAGGCCGCCGACGCGCCGATGATGCCGAAGCGAGGGATAAGGATGAGGTTGGCGACGACGTTGACGGCGAACGATCCGACGCTGACGTAGGAGCTGATCCCGGGTCGCCCGATCCCCGCGACGTAGCCGCCGACCACCTTCGCGACGCTCAGGGCGACGACGCCGGGCAGCAGCACGAGGAAGGCCGGGATCGACGGGCCGAAGGCAGGCAGCAGGATCCAGATCATCGCCGCTGCGGCCGGGATCAGCAGGATGGCGACCGTGCCCGACACGAGGAGCGTGACCCGGGAGACGACGGCGACCTGTCGATCCGAATCCTCGCGCGGTGAGCCGGCGACGTGCGGAAAGAAGAGGGTGGACACCGCGCTCGGGAAGAAGAAGACCAGCTCCGCCAGGCCGACCGCCATGCTGTAGTAGCCGAGCGGCGCCGCCGCGTCTGTGATCAACCATGCGATCAGGTACGCGTCGATCCGGTAGCTGAAGAACCCCGTGATGCTCGCCGGGTAGAACGGCAGCCCATACCGCAGCAGCTCGCTGTACGAGACGCGTCGGGCCCCGGCGTTCGCCGCACTCACCCGTTTCGCTCCGATCGTGAAGCCGGCCGACTGGATCAGCGACGCGACGAGGTACACGGCGATCGCGCCGGTCACGGACGGCCCGAGTCCGCCGAGGATCGCGACGAGGAGGAACGTCGTCGCGATCGGGTACGCGATGTTCACAGCGGCATACCAGCGGACAGCCTGGCGGCCCATCACGATGCCGGTGGCGAAGGTCGCGTTGAGGGCGAGAGGGAGGGCCAAAAACGCGAACAGGACCTGCCCGATCCCGATCCCGTGCAGGAACGCATCCCGGAGCAACGGCAGGAGCGCGAGCACGCCGAGGCATGCGGCAGATGAGAGGCCGACGGTCAGCACGAGCGACTTGCCGACCATCCCGAGGGTCTCGCCCCGCGCCGAAAAGTAGCTGAACGCCTGGGGAAGGCCCAGCTGGACGAGGACCATCACCGTCGATGGCACGAGGATGAGGAGGTAGTAGTCGCCCTTCGCGGCAGGGCCGAGCAGTCGCGCGAGGAGGATCCCGTTGGCGATGCCGACCGCGGCCCCGAAGACCTGGGTACCGAACAGGACCCCGACCCGGCCGGAGAAGGTGCCCGCGCGGCTCGTTTCGACCATCACATCCATGCCTGGGGGCTGTTACGGACGGCAGCCCAGCCGTGGTCAACCCGACGATGGATGATACTCACGACCGTCGAGCCGCCTCGCATGTGCAGCCGCACTGTCAGGACCCGTGCCCAGGTCGGTCGACATGTCAGCGCCTTCACCCTGCCCGGCGACGGGTTCCTCGTGTGTCACCAACCTCATGGGAGAACGGATCCAGGGGTGGGGCTCGGCCGGTGGTGACACCGGCAGGCTCTCCTGGTCGCCGTACGGGTCGACCAGCCGTCGGAGCGCCCGCTTCGTCCGGGAGGCCGCGCGGCGCCATCGTGGCGTCGCCCCGGGCAGCGCACCGTCGCGCGCAAGGACGCGCTGCCGATAGCGATCCTGGAGCTCCAGCCGAAGGATCCTGTCCCTGTCGTCGAGCTGATCGGAGATGTTCGCCCGGTGCCGCCGATAGAGGAACGTCGGCTCCCGGATCCGGTGGAAGGAGCGACCTCGGTACATCAGCTCGATCCACGCGGCGTATTCCATGACGTTCTCGAGGTCGGGATCCCACGTGATCTCCTGTGCGATCGGCGTGCGCATCAGGCTCTGATCGTTGACCGAGACCCGTCCCGCG
>JBAWVU010000357.1:0-3218 GCA_037147135.1 Chloroflexota bacterium | reverse complement strand
GTCGCGGGGCTCCTCCACGACGTCGGGCACGGGCCGTTCGCGCACTACTTCGACGAGCATGTCCTCGTCGCATTCCCGTCGCCCTGCGACCCACGGCGGCCGGCGGGCAAGCGCCTGTCGCACGAGGACCTGAGCCAGCTCATCATCGAGCGAGAGGTCGGAGATCTCATCGGCGGCCTGCGCCGTGCCCCGGGCGAGGACGGAGTGCGGGACGGGTTCGCCCCCGGTGAGTCGATCGACCCGCGGTGGATCAGCTTCCTTGTCTCGAAGCCGCGCCTCGTGGACCCGGGGATGCCCCACTGGGTCCGGCGCGTGCAGCCGCTCCTGTCGGGCGTCTTCACGGTCGACAACCTCGACTACGTCCGCCGGGACGCATACCTCACCGGCGTCTCGGCCGGGCCGGTGGACGTGGAGCGGCTCCGGCGGTATTCGTTCATCGGCCCGCGCGGCCTCACCCTCTACGAGCCGGGCCTCGGGGCGCTCGAGATGTTCCTCACGGCGCGCCTGTTCATGTACCAGCAGGTGTACTTCCATCGGGCCGTCCGGGCGATCGACCTCGACCTCCGCGAGGTCTTCGGGCCGTCCGTCCGAGCCATGTTCGGCGAAGGGTCGCCGGCCGACGCGCTCTCCGCCTACGCCGACCTCGACGAGTACGCGCTCCTCCACCAGGCCGCGCTCTGGTCGCGCGGCGAGATGCTGTCCGAGGCGCCGCCGCCCGGCGACGGGACGGTGACGCCCGAGGTCGGCGCTCTCTGGCGCAACGTCCTCCTCCGCCGCCCGCGGTGGCGCGCGGAGATGGAGGTCCGCGCGGAGTACGAGCCGGACGCGTATCCGGCAGACCTCATCGCGACGCTCGGAGAGCCAGTCCCCGGCGAGGTCGAGATCGACCTCGCGATCGTCGACGCGCGGCCGGCGGACGCGACGGAGACGGACGCGCTTCTCTCCGTCGAGGGCCGCGACGGGCTTCCGGCAGGACCGGTGAGCCGGGCCCTCGCGCGGCTGCCCGCCTACGCGCTCATCGGGCGCCGCTACCGGCGTCGCGGGGACCCTGGGGCCTGAGTAGCCCGACGGCCCCGGCACCGGAGCGACCGGGCGGGCCGAGCCCGACAGCTCAGGTGTGGGTCGGCACGGAGGCGGTCCGGGCCCTGTACGGCGGGTGCAGCTGCGCCCGCACGATCACGGCGAGGTCTTCCCGGGTGAACGGCTTCTGGAGGTATGCCGCACCTTCGTCGAGATAGCCGTCCCGGAAGACGGATTCCGGCGAATACCCCGACATGAACAGGATCGCCAGGCCGGGCCGCCGCTCGACGAGCTGTTCGGCAAGCTCCCGCCCGTTCATCTCCGGCATCACCACGTCGGTGAGGAGCAGGTCGATCGACCCGGGATGGCCCGCCGCGATGATGAGCGCCTGGGTCGGGCCGGCCGCCTCGATCACGTCGTAGCCCAGCTCGCGGAGGATGCGCCCCGTCACCGCCCGGACCGCCGGCTCATCCTCGACGATGAGGATCGTGTCGGTTCCCTGGGGTACCACTCCGGTGACGCCGGGCGAAAGGATCGGACGGTCGGCGGCCGTCGCTTCTGTTCGCGGCAGGAAGACGTCGAACGTGGTCCCTCGACCGAGCTCGCTCTCGACCGTGACGAAGCCGCCCGACTGGGTGACCACGCCCTCGACGGTGGAGAGCCCCAGACCGGTCCCTCGCCCGCGCTCCTTCGTCGTGAAGAACGGCTCGAAGACGTGCTCGAGGGTCCCCGCGTCAATCCCGGTCCCGGTGTCCGTCACCGCGAGGCGGACGTACCTGCCGGGGACGGCCGGCGCCTTGAGGCGGGGATCACCGACGGCGATCTCGACCTCCGCCGTCTCGATCGCGAGGGCCCCTTTCGCGGGCATCGCGTCGCGTGCGTTCGTCACGAGGTTGACGACGACCTGCTCGAGCTGTGACCGATCCGCCCAGGCAGGCCCGACCCCGGACTCCGCGCGCACGAAGAGCGTGACCTCCTCCCCGAGGAGGCGCGTGAGCATCGGGCGGAGTCCGACGACGACCCCCGCGACGTCCACTGCGGCGGGCTGGAGCGTCTGGCGGCGGCTGAACGCGAGCAGCTGCCGTGTCAGCGCGGCCGCGCGCTCACCGGCGTCGCGGATCGCGTCGATGTCCGGGAGCCGCGGATCGCCGGGCGGGAGGCTGTCGGCGACCAGTGCCGCATAGCCGTTGATCGCCATGAGCTGGTTGTTGAAGTCGTGCGCGATCCCTCCGGCGAGCCGTCCCACGGCCTCCATCCGCTGGGCCTGTTCGACCTGCGCCTCGAGAGCCCGCTCCCGGGTCAGGTCGCGAGCATTGGCGAGGACCGAGCCGTCCGGCAGCTGCCTGGTCCGGATGGACACGATCGCCTGGCTGCCGTCCTTCCGCCGGATCAGTCGATCTTGCGTCGCGGTCTCCCTTGCCACCACCCCGGGCTGCGGGAAGAGCTCGGCCCACGGCGGATCCAGGATCGCGAGATCGACGAGGTCCATCCCGAACAGCTCCTCGCGCGTGTAGCCGAAGAGCACACAGGCCGCCGGGTTCACGTCGAGGAACCGCCCGCGCGACAGCGAGAAGCGGAAGATCGCGTCCACGCTCTCCTCGACGAGGAGCGCATCGCGGGCGGCGGCCACGCGGAGCGCCTCCTCTGCTCGCCTGCGCCCGGTCGTGTCGTGGGTGACGACCACCGCGCTCACGCCGGGGGCATCGACCGGAGCCGCGCTCGCCGAGGTCCAGACGACCGAGCCATCCTCCGTGACGACACCTGTCTCGACGTCACTGACGACCCGGCCCTCCGCGATCGCCCGCGTGCTCGCGAACTCCTCCGGCGGCTGCACCGTCCCGTCCCGTCGGATGAAGCGACGCTCGCGGTAGCGGCCCGAGTCGATCTCCTCCTCGGCGAGACGCAGGATCCGGCCGAGCGCCGGGTTGGATCGGATGACCCGCCCCTGCGTGTCGAGGATCGTCAGGCCGACCGGCAGGACGTCGAAGATCGCCGAGAGCTCCGCCTGCCGGCGCGCGAGCTCCTCGGCGCGGGCGAGGGTCATCGTCGCACCCGGGGCGGACGCGTCGGCGCGCAGCTTCCTGGCGAGCACGAGGACGCCGTCCGGGACGGGGACGTGAAGGTGCTCGAAATCGCCGACGACATTCCCGTCGTCGTCACGACGTACATTCGTAGTATGGCCTATCGCTCGGCCGTCC
>JBAWVU010000356.1:0-3233 GCA_037147135.1 Chloroflexota bacterium | reverse complement strand
CCCGCCCGTGGGTGGTCCCCGGCACGCGCGTGCCGGGGACCACCCACGGGCGGGCGAGGGTCTCGGGATCGCGCTCGTACGGGTAGAAGCCCCGGGGATCGGTCCGGTTCGCGACGGAGATGTCCGGGAGATCGAACACCTCCGGGACGCGCCACGGCTCGGAGCCGGTGGCGAGGAACGCGTCCGAGAGGTAGACGACCGGGGTCATGTGCTTGAGCGCGAGCCGCCACGCCTCGATCGCGTAGTCGAAGCACTCGCCCGGCCGGGCGGGCGCCACGATCGGGACCGGCGCTTCCGAGTTCCGCCCGACGAGCGCCTGGAGGAGATCGCCCTGCTCGGTCTTCGTCGGCATCCCCGTCCACGGGCCCGCGCGCTGGACGTCGACGACGACGAGCGGGAGCTCCGCCATGACCGCGAGCCCGAGCATCTCGCTCTTGAGCGCCATGCCCGGGCCGGAGGTGCCCGTCATCCCGAGCGAGCCGCCGTAGCTGGCCCCGATCGCCGCGCCGATCGCCGCGATCTCGTCCTCGGCCTGGAACGTCTTGAGGCCGAAGTTCTTGTACGTGGAGAGCTCATGGAGGATCTCGCTCGCCGGCGTGATCGGGTAGCTGCTGTAGAAGACGGGGCGCTTCGCGAGCTGCTGGGCGGCAAGGAAGCCGAGCGCGGTCGCCTCGTTGCCGGTGATGTTCCGGTAACGGCCCGGGGGGAGCTTCGCCGGCGCGACCCGGAAGTTGGTGTGGAAGATCTCCGTCGTCTCGCCGAAGGCGTACCCAGCCCGGAGCGCCCGCTTGTTCGCCTCGATGAAGATCGGCTTCTTCGCGTACTTGTCCTCGAGCCACTCGAACGTCGGCTCCATGCTCCGCTCGTAGAGCCAGAACATGACCCCAAGGGCGAAGAAGTTCTTCGTGAGGTCGACCTGCTTGGAGGTCATGCCGAGACCTTCGAGCGCCCGCGCGTTGAGGATGCTCACCGGGATCTCGAACACCGTGTATCCCTTGAGCGAGCCGTCCGTCAGCGGGTTCGTCGCGTAGCCCGCCTTGGCGAGGTTCGGCGGCGTGAACGCGTCCGCGTTGACGATGATCGCGCCGCCGGCGGCGAGGTCGCGGAGGTTCGTCCGAAGCGCGGCCGGGTTCATCGCGACGAGGACGTCGGGAGCATCGCCCGGCGTGTGGATGTCGCTGGAGCTGAAGCTGATCTGGAAGCCGGAGACGCCCGGGAGCGACCCCGCCGGCGCGCGGATCTCCGCCGGGTAGTCCGGCAGCGTGCTGATGTCGTTGCCGAAGACGGCCGCGGTCCGCGTGAACTGGCTGCCGGTCACCTGCATCCCGTCGCCGGAGTCCCCGGCGAAGCGGATGGTGACGCGGTCGAGCTCCTGGACCTCGACGTCGTGTTCCCTCGTCGTCACGTGCGGTGAGGCTCCTTCTCCACCGCCCGGAGGGGACGGCGCGGGTCACGTCGCGGCGCGCGATCGCGTGCGCCGTCGCCCGGACCGGTCAAGAGTAGCGCGAACGCGCGTCGGACCGCCTCCGGGGCACGCCCGGGACGCGGGGCCGAACGGCGGGCCCGCCGGGGCCCGACCGACGGGGCCGGCGGAGTGCGTGCGTGCTGGAGTCCCGCCCGCGCGTAGCCGCCGACTTGATAGGCTCGGGGTCCATGGATCGACGCCGTCTCGAGGGGATCGTGCTCGTCGTCGTGTCGGCCTGCGCGTTCGGGTCGGGCGGCCTCTTCGCAGGGCCGGTCTACGCCGCCGGAGTCGACTGGATGACCCTCCTCGCCTGGCGGTTCCTCTTCGGCGAGATCATCCTCTGGGGATGGGTGCTCCTGTCCGCTGAGCGGCGCCGGACGCTCCGGTCCGTGCGGCGGCGCGAGGTGCTCGTCGCCCTCGGGCTCGGGGTCGTGTACGTGGGCAACACGGGCACCTACTACTGGTCGCTCGAGACGGTGCCGGTGGGCCTTGCCGCCCTCATCGTCTACGTCTACCCGGCGGTCGTGGCCGTGCTCTCGATCCGCTGGGCGCGCCGTCTCCCGGGGAGGAGGCCGTGGGTCGCCCTTGCGGTGGCGCTCGCCGGGACCGTTCTCGCGATCGGCGGGATCCCGTCGACCGAGATGCCGCCGCTCTCGGGGCTCGTGCTCATCGTCGCGTCACCGCTCCTGTACTCCGTCTGGATCATCCTCGCGGTGCGCTACTCCGGCGAGCATCGGGGCGAGGGGTCGGAATCCGGAGGCAGCGCGGTCATCGCGATGCCGATCATGCTCGTCGCCACTGCCGCGGTGTACTGGACCGGCACCCTCGCGACCGGGCGACCGGTCCTCCCGTGGCAGATACCGACGGAGGCGTGGCCGGGCCTCGTCGGCGTCGGCGTCGTGGCCACCGCGGTCGCGGTCCAGACCTTCTACGCCGGCGCACGACGGATGGGCGCGGCGCAGGCGTCCCTCGTGAGCACGATCGAGCCGGTCTGGACGATCACGCTCGCGGCACTCCTCCTCGGTCAGATGCTCGCGCCCATCCAGCTCCTCGGCGGCGCACTCGTGCTCATCGGGGTGGTCATCGCGCAGACCGGCCCGCCGGACGAGCGCCCGGTGGATCTCGAGCTCCGGCTCGCGGACGAATGAGAGGTGGGGCGACCATGACCCGACGGGCCTCCGAGACGACCACGGCGACCGCGCGCGACGGGACGCAGCTGCTCGTCCGAGGGTGGGAGTCGGAAGGGGAGCCGTGGGGATCCGTGCTCCTCGTGCACGGCCTCGGGGAGCACTCCGGACGCTGGGAGCGGGTCGGGGCGCAGCTGGCCGAGGCGGGCCTGCGTGTCGAGGCCTTCGACCTCCGCGGCCATGGCTCGTCGGGCGGGACGCGCGCGCACGCGGACCGATGGGACGACCTCCTCGACGACGTCGAGGACCGGCTCGCGGCCGTGGGCATCCCGGGCATCCCGGTCATCCTCTACGGCCACTCGCTCGGCGGGCTCATCTGCGCCGACTGCCTCCTGTCCCGTCGCCCGGCACCGGATCTCGCGGTCCTCTCCGCTCCGGCCCTCGGCGACCACGTGGGCGCCGCGCTGCACCGCCTCGCGCCGCTCATCGCGCGGGCGCGCCCGCGCCTCGCGCTCGCCAACCCGTTCTCCCCCGACGAGCTCTCGCGCGACCCGGGCGTGGCGGCGGCGTACCGGGCGGACCCGCTCGTGGAGGCGAAGACGACCGCGCGCCTGGGCTCCGCGACCTTCGCGGCCGCGGAC
>JBAWVU010000355.1:0-3253 GCA_037147135.1 Chloroflexota bacterium | reverse complement strand
CTGGCCGTCGCCCTGGTGGCCGTCATGCTGGCGTCGGCGCTGCCCGGCAGCGCCCCGTCGGCCTCGGCGATCACGGCCGTCGCGCCGGTCGGGACCGTCACCAACTACTCGAACCCCGGCATCGCCGCGCCGTTCCGCATCACGTCCGGGCCCGACGGTGCCCTGTGGTACGTGAACGTGGGCAGCGACTCGGTCGGGCGCGTGAGCCTCGACGGGACCGACACGAACTACGCCGGCGTCGGTATCGGCCAGCCGACTGACATCGTCGCAGGGCCGGACGGCGCGCTGTGGTTCACGAACCTGACCACCCACAGGATCGGGCGGATCACCGTGACCGGGACGTTCACCATCTACGCCGACCCCGGCGGCGGGATCGCCGAGCCGTACGCGATCGCGGTCGGGGCGGACGGTGCCCTCTGGTTCACCAACCGCTACGGGGATCCGTCGATCGGGCGCATCGACCCCACGTCCAAGGCCGTGACGCACTTCCACACTGGTGACATGATCCCGGGCGACATCGCCGCCGGGCCGGACGGCGCCCTCTGGTTCACCGGGCCCCTCTCGTTCGACCAGTCGACGATCTGGCGCATCGCCACCGACGGGACGATCAGCTCCTTCACGGACTACGAGCGCCTGAGTGCGCCCGAGGAGATCGTCGCCGGGCCGGACGGCGCCCTCTGGTTCACCCAGTCCGACGCCACGGTCGGGCGGATGACGACCGCAGGCGTCGTCACCACGTATCCCTCCGGCAGCGGGACCCAGCCGGAGTGCATCACCGTCGGGCCGGACGGCGCGCTGTGGTACACGTTCCCGGGCGAGAACAAGATCGGGCGGATGACGACCGCAGGCGTCGCGACCATCTTCGCCGGTACCGGCTCGTCGCCCCGGGGCATCGTCGCCGGGCCGGACGGCGCCCTCTGGTTCACGAGCTCCGACGACGACCGCATCGGGCGCATGACGACCGCCGGCGTCGTCACCGACCTCTTCCGCGGCCTGAGGACCAGCAATCCGCATGCCATCGCCCTCGGGTCCGACGGCGCCCTCTGGTTCACCGACCACGACAACGACACGATCGGGCGGGTCACCACCGGCGGGTTCGTCACCACCTACATCGACCCCGGGATCAGGCAGCCATACGACATCGTCGCCGGGCCGGACGGCGCCCTCTGGTTCACGAACCAGGGCAACAACACGATCGGGCGGATCACCACCGCCGGCGCCGTCACGAACTACACCGACGGTGCGATCTCCTCGCCTCTCGACATCACCGTGGGTCCGGATGGTGCGCTGTGGTTCACGGCGGACAACCCGGGGTTGGGCTCCATCGCCCGGATGACCACCGCGGGCGCGGTCACCGCGAGGTACGTCGGCGACATGGCGACCTACGACATCAACGGACCGGGGGACATCGTCGCCGCAGACGGCGCCCTCTGGTACGTCAACATGACCTCGCTCGGGCGGATCACCACCGACGGCGTCGCGAGCCACTGGTACCCGAGCGGCGCGTTCATCATCCGCATGACCCTCGGGCCGGACGGCGGCCTGTGGGCCACGACGATGATCGGCGACCGGCTCGAGCGCTTCAGCACCGACGTGACAGAGCTGCCCTCGGGGGACCACATCCCGCTCGGACCGCTCCATTCCGAGTACATCGACGCGAGCATGTACGGGACACGCGAGGTCGCAGCGGGGCCGGACGGCGCGCTGTGGTTCACCAATGACCACGGCAACTCCATCGGGCGCATCACGGTCGACGGGACCGCTTCCAGCTACACCGGCACCGGGATCAGCACGCCCGAGCACATCACCGCCGGGCCGGACGGCGCCCTGTGGTTCACGAACCCGGGCAACGACTCGATCGGTCGCATCGAGTCCGGGACGCAGGCCCCGACGCCGACCACCACGACGACCACCCTCGCCGATGCCCCGGCCGGCACCTCGAACGTCGGCGCGGAGGTCACCTACACGGCGATCGTCGATCCTGCGCCTGACGCCGGCGCCGGCACCGTCGCCTTCACCGACGGCACCACCCCGATCAGCGGCTGCGGGGCGGTCCCGCTGACGCTCGTGTCGGAGATCGGCAGCGACGTCACGACCGCCCTCGCGACCTGCGACGTCACGTACACCGCGGTGGGCAGCCACTCGGTCACGGCGACCTACTCGGGCACCGACGGGTTCGCGGGGAGCGCCTCCGACCCGGTCAGCCACGCGGTCCAGGCCCCGACGACCGCCCCCGCCGCCCCGGCGCAGCCGACCGCCACGCCCGGGAACGGACAGGTGGCCCTCTCCTGGACGGCGCCGGCCGACGGCGGCTCGCCGATCACCGGCTACACCGTCGCGTACAAGGCGACGACCGCGGCCACGTGGACGACCGTCCAGCCGACCCCGGCCACGGGCACGTCGATGACGATCGGCTCGCTCACCAACGGCATGGCATACGAGTTCAAGGTCCTCGCGACCAACGCCGTCGGCCCTGGCCCGTACTCGCCCGTAGCGATGGCCACCCCGGCCGCCCCGACGGTGACGGTGCCGGGGAAGCCCACCAACGTGGTCGCCACGGAGCAGAACGGACGCGGCCGCACCCCCAGCCTGAGCGTCATCATGACCTGGACCGACAATGGCACCGGCGGCTCGGCGATCACCGGCCACCAGATCCAGATCTACACCTATGAGAAGGGCAAGGGCCGCACCCCGCCGACCTACACGCTGGTGGCGACGCTCACCAGCACCGGACCCGGAACGACGTACACCGTGACCTCCTCGGCGTTCCCCGGTCTGTCGAGTAGCACGACGTACGTGTTCAAGGTCGCTGCCACGAACACCGTCGGCACGAGCGAGTTCTCCGACTACTCCAATCCCGCCAAGGGCTGAACCCCCTGCGAATCGGCACGCAGAGCCCCGGCTCCGGCCGGGGCTCTGCCGTCATCGTGTCGTCACGGAGGCCCGATGGGCCTCCTCGCGGTGGGTACACCACGAGCGCGGGTCCCCCGACCTGTGGCCCAGCACAGGAGATCGCCTGGTCGTCTCGCAACTGCTTGAGCGGCTTGTGCGGCGGTGAGAGAATCCTCGCAGACGGAGGCCATCGCGGGAGGCATCGACATGGAGGACATTCGCACGGAGGTGCACAAGGACGCATCGATCGAGCACGTCTTCGACGTCGCGGCCCCAGCGGTCCGCCGGGGTGAAGTGCGGCAGCAAGGTCCGAAGAGATGAGTGACGAGCCCTATCGACTCCTGGCGAAAGCCCTCGACCG
>JBAWVU010000354.1:0-3254 GCA_037147135.1 Chloroflexota bacterium | reverse complement strand
GGAGTCGAGCGACCGCGAGGCCGCGCGCGAGCGCCGCGAGGTCCCCGATGGCGCCCGGGGCCTCCTCGTCTTCGGTGGATCGCAGGCGGTCGCGCGGTTCAACGCGGCGGTCGCCGGCGCGGTGCCCCGGCTCGTCGCTCGCGTCCATGTCGTCCACGTGACCGGTGACGACGGCTACGCGGAGGCGCTCGCGGCGCGCGAGGCGCTGCCGGCCGACGTGCGCGACCGGTACCGGCCCTACCCGTTCCTCCGTGACGACATGACCGCGGCCCTCGCCGCGGCGGACCTCGTCGTCGGCAGGGCCGGCTCGTCGACGCTCGCGGAGGTGGCGGCCTTCGGGCTCCCGATGGTCGTCGTCCCGTACCCGCACGCGGCCGGGCACCAGCGCGCCAATGCGCGGACGCTCGTCGATGCCGGCGCCGCGGTCTTCGTCGATGACGCGGACTTCGACGCCGACGCGCTCGTCCGCGCCGCGGGGCTCCTCGACGATCCGCGTCGCCACCTCGAGATGGCGGCCGCGGCCCGGGCCCTGGGCCGTCCCGGCGCCGCGGCGGCGGTCGTGGAGCTCATCGTCGCGCTCGCCGAACGGGGGCCCCTCCCGGACGCGGCCGCGGTCCAGAGACTCGCGACGCGGCGGCCGGCATGAGCGCCGAGGAGGCGTTCGACGCCGTCCGGATCGGGGCCGAGATCGAGCGCCGGATCAGGGTGAAGACGTCGCGGGACGAGCCGCTCGCGCGGTTCACGACGATGCGCGTCGGTGGCCCCGCCGACCTCTTCGCCGAGGTCAACAACGCCTTCGAGCTCCGGGCGATCGTCCGGCTCGCGCGTGGACGCGGCGCCCCGTGCTTCGTCATGGGGCGGGGGAGCGACCTCGTCGTGGCCGATGCCGGCATGCGCGGCCTCGTCGTCCACGTCCGCGCCCGGGGGCTCTCCATCGAGGGAGACCGGGTGGTCGCGGAGGCGGGCGTGCCGATGGCGAGGATCGCGACCGAGGCGCAGCGCGCCGGGCTGGCCGGCCTGGAGTTCGCGCTCACGATCCCGGGCTCGATCGGCGGCGCCGTCTGGGCGAACGCCGGCGCACACGGCTCCGACATCGCGGCGGTCATCGAGACGGCGGACGTCATCGGGCCCGGTGGCGTCGCGGCTCGGTTGGCGGCGGGCGACCTGGGCCTCGCGTACCGCGACAGCCGGTTCAAGCACCCGGGGGAGGATGGGCTCCCGGAGGTCGTCGTCGCGGCGACGTTCCTCCTCGCCCCGGAGGACCCGGCGGTCATCCGCGAACGGCTCGACGAGATCCGACGCTGGCGAGGAGCCCACCAGCCGCTCGGCATCCCGAGCGCCGGGAGTGTCTTCCGCAACCCGCCGGGCGACTCCGCCGGCCGCCTCATCGAGTCGGTCGGGCTCAAGGGGCGCCGGATCGGCGGGGCGGTCGTCTCCGAGAAGCACGCGAGCTGGATCCTCAACGACCGGCGGGGGAGCGCGACGGACGTGCGGCGACTCTGCGAGCTCGTCCGCGACGAGGTGCTCCACCAGACGGGGGTCGCGCTCGTGGCCGAGGTCGAGTTCGTGGGCGACTGGGGTACCTGGGAGCGCGAGCGTCCTGTCGACGGGGAGCCGACCATCGGCGGGGAGCCGACGCCCGGCGACGGGGAGATGCCCACGTGACCCGCTCCCGCACCCTGCGCCCCGACGCGCCGGTCGCGGTCATCTTCGGCGGGACGTCCGCCGAGCACGATGTCTCCGTGCGCTCCGGGACGGCCATCGTCGACGCCCTCCGCGCCGGTGGCCGGCCGATCCAGCCGGTCTGCGTCGACCTCGACGGCGGCTGGTGGTGGCTCCCGGTCGACCATGCCCGCGCCGGTCGGCCGCCCTCCGCGTACGATGCGCCTGCCGCGCTCGACGCCGCGGGTCCGTTCCGGCCGGGCGTCGCCGTGGAGCTCCTCGCGGCCGCCGACCCCGCGCCGGTCGTCTTCGTCGCGCTCCACGGGCCATTCGGCGAGGACGGGACCGTCCAGGGGATGCTCGAGGTCGCGGGCCTCGTCTACACGGGCTCGGGCGTCGAGGCGTCCGCCATCGGCATGGACAAGGCGCGCTTCAAGCGGCTCGCGACCGCCGCGGGCATCCCCGTCGTCGACTGGACGGAGGTGACCGCCGCGGGCTGGGCGAACGACCGTGCCGGCGTGCTCGCCGAGCTGGAGGCCTTCGCGGCCCGGGTCGGGGAGCCGCGGCTCATGGTGAAGCCCGCCAGCCTGGGGTCGTCCATCGGGATGACGATCGCGCATCGTCCGGACGAGCGTGCCACGGCGCTCGAGCACGCCTTCGCGTACGACCGGACGGCCCTCGTCGAGCGCTACCTTGATCACCCGCGCGAGCTCGAGGTGAGCGTCGTCGGCAACGACCCGCTCGCGCTCGACACGTACGGCCCGGGCGAGGTGATCCCGGGGCGCGAGTTCTACGACTACGCGGCGAAGTACCTGACGGACGATGCGCGGACCATCCCGGCCGCCGACGTACCGCCCTCTCGCGCCGCCGAGGTCCGACGCCTCGCCGCGGCCACCTGCGCGACGGTCGGTGCGGAGGGCTTCGCCCGCGTCGACTTCCTCCTCGAGGGCGAGCGCCTCCACGTCTCCGAGCTCAACACGATCCCCGGCTTCACCGAGATCAGCCTCTTCCCGCAGATGTGCGCGGCGGCCGGGCTTTCGATGACCGCGCTCTGTGAGCGGATCGTCTCGCTCGCGGTCGAGCGCCACCTCGCGACGACGCCGCGACGCCTCCGCCCGGAGGACCTCCCGCGATGATGGCGCACGGGCCGCGGAGGACGCCGCGCCGCGGCCGTGTCCGACGCCGTCCGACGCCGACCATCCAGCGATCCTCGGCGCGGATCCGGTTCTCGCCGCGCCGGGCGCTCGCGGCGCTCATCATGGTCGCGACGGCCGCTGCGATCTACGGCGTCGCGGCCTCGCCCGCGTTCGCGCTCCGCACCGTCGAGGTCGAGGGGACCGCGCTCACCGGGGCCGGCGCGGTCCGCGACGCGCTCGGCTACGACGCGTCCCACCTTGCCGCCGACGGGACCGTCGCCGCCGGTCCCAACCTCTTCCGGCTTGCGACGGGGCCGCTCGCAGCCCGGATCCGGGCGCTCCCCGCCGTCGCCGCCGCGTCGATCGCCGCGGCGCTCCCCGACGGGATCCGCGTGACGATCGTCGAGCGCGATCCGATCCTCGTCTGGGCGGACGGGGACCGGCGGCTCCTCGTCG
>JBAWVU010000353.1:0-3254 GCA_037147135.1 Chloroflexota bacterium | reverse complement strand
GGCCTCATCCGACGCTGGTGGTGGGTCGTCGTCGGGCTCGCCGCCGTCGCGCTCATCGTCATCGTCCTCGCGCCGCTCGCATCGCCCGACCCCGACGGTCTCGAGTCGGTCGCCGGCGAGCAGGGCTGGCTCGGCGCGGCGCAGGACGCGCTCTTCGGCATCCTGCCGGGCTACTCGATCCCGGGCCTCGACGGCTCGGCCGGGACGATCGTCTCGGGACTCATCGGCGTCGGGATCGTGTTCCTTGCGATCCTCGGCCTCGGCTGGCTCCTCCGGCGCCGCGGCGCCTCTCGCGGCTGACGCCGAGGCCACGGACCTGATCAACCTCGACCGCTACGTCGAGCGCGACAGCGCGCTCCATCGGGCGGACGCCCGGTTCAAGTTCATCCTCGCGATCGTCGCCATCGTCGCGATCTCGCTGCTTCCCACCGCGTCCTGGGTCGCGCTCGCGATCGCCTGGGCGGCCCTCGCGCTCCTGTCGGCGAGCTCCGGTCTGGGGCCGTTCCGCCTGTCGCGTGGCGCGTTCTTTGCCCTCCCGTTCATGCTCGCCGCACTCCCGCTCGTGTTCACGCGCCCCGGCGACATCATCGCGACGATCCCGATCGGCCCCGTCACGCTCTCGATCAGCGGCCAGGGGCTCCAGGAGTTCGCGACGATCGCCCTCAAGAGCTGGGTGAGCGTCCAGGTCGCCCTCCTGCTCACGTTCACGACGCCATTCCACGACCTCGTCGACGGCCTCCGCGCGCTCCGGATGCCGCGGATCATCGTGAGCACGATCAGCTTCATGTACCGCTACCTCGCCGTGCTCTCCGACGAGGCGGGCCGGATGATGCGGGCCCGCGCGTCGCGGTCCGCGGACATCGACGGGCACGGCGGAGGCACGGTCGTCTGGCGGATGCGCGTCGTCGGCGGCATGGTCGGCTCGCTCTTCCTGCGCTCCTACGAGCGGAGCGAACGCGTCTACGCCGCGATGCAGTCCCGCGGCTTCCAGGGCGACCTGAAGCACATGCACGGTCGGCCGCTCGATGCCTCCGACTGGACGTTCTTCGGGACGATGGCGGCCGGGATCGTCGCCTTCGTGATCGCAGGCCAGGTGTGGCTCCCCCATGCCTGACGAGGCGCTCGCGAGGTGGATCGAGGTCGAGCACCTCCACTACGCGTACCCGGACGGGTTCGAGGCGCTCAAGGGGATCGACCTCGCGGTGGCTCACGGCGAGAAGGTCGCCCTCGTGGGCCCCAACGGCGCCGGCAAGAGCACGCTCATGCTCCACCTCAACGGCATCAACACGCCGGCGCACGGGACCGTCCGCGTGGCGGGGATGACGGTGGACCGCTCCACCGTCCGTCGGGTCCGGGCGGAGGTGGGGATCGTCTTCCAGGACCCCGACGACCAGCTCTTCAGCCCCACGGTCTTCGATGACGTGGCCTTCGGGCCGCTCCACATGGGGATCCCCGAGGCGGAGATCCACGCACGCGTCGACCGGGCCCTCGCGGCAGTGGGGATGGCGGGCTTCGAGCGCCGCCTCCCCCATCACCTCTCGCTCGGGCAGCGCAAGCGCGTCGCCATCGCGACCGTCCTGTCGATGGATCCGAGCGTCCTCGTGCTCGACGAGCCGTCCGCCGGCCTGGACCCGCGCGGGAGGCGCGGGCTCATCCGCCTCCTGCTCGAGCTCCCACAGACGATGCTCGTCTCCACCCACGACATGCGGCTCGTCGCCGAGGTGTTCCCGCGCGTCGTCGTCATGGACGACGGCCGGGTCGTCGCGGACGGGCCGACCGACGCGATCCTCGCTGACGACGCGCTCCTCGAGGCGCACGGGCTCGAGCGCCCGTAGCCACGCGCGCGGCGGTTCGCTATGACACCTCGAGGAGCCACCACGCGACCGCCACGCCCGCCGGGGCGGGCGCCGTGAGGTAGACGTACACGCGACCCTCGACGACGTTCCCCACCGCCGCGGCGACGGCGACGGTCGGGTCCGGTGTCTGCGACATCGCGAGGACGCACGAATTCGGCAGGATGTTCGCGACCGGCTGCGACGCGGACCGCTCTCCCGCCGGGACGGTGATGATGCCGCTGCGGCTGAAGCGGACCGGCCCCTCGACGTACAGGGCGTCCGCCGTGTTGCCATCACCCTGGACGAGCGCCATGACGGCCCCCTTGTGGCCGCCGAGCGCACCCACCGTCCCGTGTCCGTGGTTCTCACCCACGACCCCCGCGGCGTTCGCCACCGTCGCCATCCCGCGGACGCCGGCCGCGTTCTCCTCGCGGACGGTGCCCTGGACGCCGTCGATCGCGTTGCCCAGCGAGCCGGTCGCCTTCGAGTGCTGGTTGCGACCGAAGACGCCGTATCCCTCCGCGTGGCCGGTGACACCGTAGACGCCGGACTTGGCGGAGCCGTTCGAGACGCCCGCGAGCCCGTCGCCGGTCGCGCTCGTTCCGACGAACGCGGTCACCGACCTCGCCGTCTGCACGCCCGTCTGGTGGGTCGCCGCCGTCGTTCTGCCGGCCCGGACCGCGTCACCGTCCGCGGCCTCCGCCGTCCCCGGGACCGCGAGGCCCACCGCCTGGGCAGCCACGGCCGCCACGGCCCCCGCGGCCGCGACGAGCGCAGCCCGTCGCCCGATCGTCGCGGCCGCGCCATCGGCCGACTCGTCCGCCCGGGCCGCCGCGCCGGTCTCCGCCGCCCCGACGCCTTCGACCATCTCGTCCCTCTCGACCGTCTCGACGGCCTCCACCCGCTCCGTCATCGCCGCACCTCTTCGAGCGGCACGGTCGGGGGGCGCGCCCGGACGCCCGGCCGGGCCCGACGTGCGACCCCATCGTGTGCCAACGGACCGGAGACGGCAAGGGGCAGGACGTCGTCGGCGGCCGCTGCGGGTGACCCGACCTGCGGTACCATCGACGGACCATGGCCATCAAGCTCCCGTCGCGGCGGTCGGCCACTGCCGACACCGTCCAGGCACCCGTCATCGTCGACCTCGAGGCGCAGGATCCCGGCCGCGCCCATCGCGTCCGGAGGATCGCGGCCGCTGCAGGCAAGGTCGCCAGCGTCGTCACCATCGCCCCGTTCGTCCCGCCGCAGGTGCGCATGGGCGCCGGGGCCGTGACGGGCATCTCCACGGCGCTCGACGTGGCGTTCCGACCGCGCGGCGAGCGAGCGGTCGCCGCTGCCGCGAACGCGCAGTCGGACCGCGCCGTGTTCAGCGACCCGGCCGCGATGGCAGCGGACGTGACCTCGGCGCTCACCGCGGGA
>JBAWVU010000352.1:0-3267 GCA_037147135.1 Chloroflexota bacterium | reverse complement strand
GCGCCGGGGTCGACGAGCTGCCGCTGGACGGGACGGGCGTGCTCTACGACGTCACGCCGACGGACATCGCGCGATACGAGGTGGTGGCCGCCACGTACGGCCTTGCCCCGGCGCCCACGGCCGCGCTCGCGGGGGGCACGCCCGAGGAGAACGCCGCGCTCGTCCAGCGTGTCCTCGGCGGAGAGCCCGGCCCCCGGCTCGATGTCGTCCTGCTCAACGCCGGCGCGACGCTCGCCGTCGCCGGCCGGGCCGCGACGATCGGCGACGGCGTCGATCTCGCGCGGGAGACCGTCCGGGCCGGGGCCGCGACAGCGCTCCTCGAACGGCTCCGATCCGCGAAGCGCGCACACGATGCCGACGTGGCGGCGACCGCCCCCGCGACCATGCCCGGCACCGTTCCTACCCCCTTCCCGGCCCTCGCCCGCACCACCGCCGAAGGAGCCGTCCGATGACTCTCGCGAGCCCTGCCGGTCGAGCACGCGGCACCGGCGGGTCCGGCCGACGGAGCCGTGCGGGCGTCGTGGCCGAGATCGCGGCGCGGCGCGCGTCCGACGTCGCCCGCGAGCTCGACGGGACGTCCCCCGTGGAGCTGGCCCGCCGCGCCGAGGCGGCGGCATCGCCGCGGCCCATCGCCCAGGCCCTCGCGGCGCCCGGCTGCCATCTCATCGCGGAGGTGAAGCGGCACTCGCCGTCGTCGGGGCGGATCGCCCCGGCCGGCGACGACCCGGTGACGCGGGCGCGAGCGTACGCGACGGGCGGCGCCAGCATGATCAGCGTCCTCTGCGAGCCGCACTGGTTCGCCGGCTCGATCGACGACCTCCGGGCGGTCCGGGCCGCCGTCTCGCTCCCGGTCCTCGCGAAGGACTTCGTCGTCGACGAGCGCCAGCTCGCCCTCCTCCGCGCCGCCGGGGCGGACGCTGTCCTCCTCCTCGCGATCCTCCACCCTGCGCGTCGGCTCGCCGCGCTCGTCGCGATCGCCCGCGACCTCGGGCTCGAGCCGCTCGTGGAGGTCCACGAGGCCCGGGAGCTCGATCGTGCGCTCGAGTCGGGCGCGCGTCTCATCGGCGTGAACTGTCGCGACCTGCGGACGCTCGCCGTCGACCCGGACCGGGCGATCCGCCTCCGGCCGTCCATCCCCGGGGACCGTGTCGCCGTCGCCGAATCGGGCGTCCGCGACCCCGCGACGATCGCCGCGTGGCGGGCCGCGGGATACGACGCCGCGCTCGTGGGCGAGGCACTCATGCGATCGGCCGACCCCGCGGCAGCCGCCCGCGCCTTCGTCGCCGCCGGCGTCGTCCCCACCGATCTCGCAGCCGACGACCGCGCCCCGTTCGTGAAGATCTGCGGCGTCACGGATGCGGACGGCGTCCTCGCCGCTGTCCGCGCTGGTGCGGATGCGATCGGCCTCAACCTCGTGCCGGGGACGCCGCGCCACCTCTCGCTCGAGGCAGCCGCTTCCCTCGCGCGGCTCGCCCGCTCGGCCGCGCCTGCGAGCCGCACGCCGCGCGTCGTCCTCGTGACCGCTGACATGGCGCCGGCGGACCTCGCGGCCGCCATCGCCGCGACGGACCCGGACGCGGTCCAGCTGAGCGGCGCCGAGACCCCGGAGGTCGTCGCGAGCGCGGGGCGTCCGGCGTGGAAGGTCCTCCACCTCTCCGCCGAGGATCCGGACGGCGCGGCCGTCCGCGCCGCCGACCTCGAGGCGGCCGTCGCCCGTGCCCGCGCCTTCCTCGCCGCGGGGGCGGAGCGCGTGGTCCTCGACACGGCGGGTGGCCGGCACCCGGGCGGGACGGGCGTCCGCGTGAGCGCGCCGCTCGCAAGGGCCGTTGCTCGCGAGGTACCGGTGATGCTCGCCGGCGGGATCTCGCCGGCCAACGTCGCGTCCGCCCTCCGTTCGATCCCCGCGGTCGGGATCGACGTCGCCTCCGGCGTCGAGGCGCCACTTGAGCCGGGAGCCGTCCCCCGGAAGGACTCGCTCCGCGTCGCGCTGCTCGTCAAGCGCGCGAAGGCGGCCCGCCACGACCTGCCGCACGTCGCGTCGCGTCCGACTCCCGTCCCCGCCGGCCTGCTCGAGGCCGACGCGCACGGGCGGTGGGGGATCGACCGGGCCTTCGGGGGTCGCTACGTCCCGGAGACCCTCGTCGCCGCCCTCGAGCAGCTCGAGCGCGCCTATGCCGCGATCAGGCACGACCCGGTCTTCTGGTCGGAGCTGCGCGCCCTCCTCGGGACCTACTCCGGTCGCCCGACCCCGATCTACCGCGCGGACCGCCTCGCGGAGTCACTTGTCGCCCGTGCGCGAGCGCTCGTGCGGGACGCCGGCGCCGCCCTCCCGGACGCCGGTGCCGCCCTGCCGGAGAGGATCCGCCTCTACCTCAAGCGCGAGGACCTCGCCCACACGGGGGCCCACAAGATCAACAACGCGCTCGGCCAGGCCCTGCTCACGCGGCGCCTCGGTAAGTCGCGGGTCATCGCCGAGACCGGGGCGGGTCAGCACGGCGTCGCGACGGCGACCGCCTGCGCGCTCCTGGAGATCCCGTGTGTCGTGTACATGGGCGCGGAGGACATCGAGCGCCAGCAGCCCAACGTCGCCCGCATGCACGCCCTCGGCGCCGAGGTCCGCCCGGTGACGGGCGGGACGGCGACCCTCAAAGACGCGGTGAACGACGCGATGCGCGACTGGGTGACGAACGTCGAGACGACCCACTACGTCCTCGGGTCAGCGATGGGGCCGCACCCGTATCCGACCATCGTCCGGGACTTCCAGCGCGTCATCGGCGACGAGGCCGCGCCACAGGTGGTTGATGCGGAAGGACGCCTGCCCGACCTCGCGATCGCCTGCGTCGGCGGGGGCTCGAACGCGATCGGCCTGCTCTCGCGGTTCATCGGCGAGCCCGGCGTCCGCCTCGCGGTGGCGGAGGCGGCCGGCGACGGGATCCCCACCGGTCGTCATGCCGCGGCGCTGGCAGGCGGGAGCGCCGGCATCCTCCACGGGGCGCGCTCGCTCATGCTCCAGGACCGCGACGGGCAGGTCCAGGAAGCCCACTCCCTCTCCGCGGGCCTCGACTACCCGGGGGTCGGACCGCAGATCGCGGCCCTCTTCATCGACGGCCGTCTCGAGGTCGAGTCTGCGACGGACGCGGAGGCGGTCGCCGCGGTCCACGAGATGACGCTGGCCGAGGGAATCCTCCCGGCGCTCGAGACCGCCCATGCCGTCGCCGTGCTGCCTCGCCTCATCGCCGGCATCGGCTCGTTCGGACGCCCCCTGCC
>JBAWVU010000351.1:0-3269 GCA_037147135.1 Chloroflexota bacterium | reverse complement strand
GGACGATCCTCCTCGCGGCAGCCTTCGCGTTCGTCGCGCAGCGCCGGCGGGACGCGGCCGTCGCACGCGCGGACCGTGCGCGCCCGGAGACGGTCGACGAGGTCATGCGCGCGGCGTTCGGGGAGGCGACCGAGGCCGGACAGCGGGAAGCGGTCGCGTCGCCGGACGTCGCACAGCCCGAGGCGGTCGCGCCGCCTGCGGGGCCGCCCGTCGTGCCGCCGGACGACGTCGAGGGTCCCGCGGGGACGCCGGAGGCCATCGATGCGCCTCCTCCTGCGCGGGCCGAGCCCTTTGCGCGGATCGAGCCCCGGCTTCGGCTCGACGACCTCCTCTTCATCGTCATCGCCGGGGTCGCCGGGGCGGTCGTCGGTGGCCGGCTCGGCTACGTCCTCCTCCACCTGGACTACTACCGCGCCGACCAGGCTGCGATCCTCGACCCGTCACAGGGGAGTCTCACGCTGGCCGGCGGGCTCGCCGTCGGCGTTCTCACCGCGCTTCTCGTCGCGACGATCCTCGGGTCGCCGGCGCGACGCTGGCTTGGCGTCGCGATCGTGCCGCTCCTCCTCGCCCTCGGCCTCGGGAAGCTCTCGATGGTGCTCGGCGGCGAGGGCCAGGGCCTCCCGAGCGTCGGCGAGTGGGCGACCGCGTACCTCGGGCCCGGTCCGTGGGGCTCGCTCGCGCCGCAGCTCCCGTCCGAGCCGTCGCAGGTCTACGAGGCGGTCACGACAGCCGGCGCGCTCATCGTCGTCCTCCTCGTCGCGGTCGTCGGCCCGCTGCGGCGGCGACCCGTGGTCCTCTTCTCCGTCGGGATCGGCCTCTGGGCGATCGGGCGGTTCGTCGTCGCGTACGGCTGGCGCGACCCGGCGCTCGTCGGGTCGCTCAACGGCGACCAGGTCGTGACGCTCGTGATCGCGAGCGTCTGCGGGCTCGCGCTCGTCGGGTCGATCGCGGCGAAGGTCCGCGAGAGGCGGAGGCGCGGTGGGAGCGTCGAGCCGGGCCCGGCTCCGTCCGTGGTGGCGGTCGCGGCGGACGAAGGCCCGGAGGACGAGATCGAGATCCCGCCGCCCGACTGGCCGCACCCGGTCGACATCCCGGTCGCACCGTCGTCCGCCGCCGAGTCCGCTCCCGCGTCCGCATCGGCATCGACCGAGGACGTGTCGGCGCCCTCGACCGGCCGGGACACCTGAGCGGCCGAGCAGTCGAGCGTCTGGGGCGCGGATCGGCGCCTCGGCCGCAGCCCTGCGTCAGGACCAGGACTGCAGCTCGACGGCGTTCCCCTCCGGATCGGTCATGTACGCGACGGTGACACGGCGACCGTCGGCCGTGGCGAGCGTCGCGATCTCGCCGATCGCGCCCCCGCCGGCGGCGAGGACCGCCTCGCAGGCCGCGACCACGTCATCCACCGCGAACGCGATGTGCGCGAACCCCGGCCGGTCGACCGCCGTCGGCGAGCGCGGCGGCATCCGATCGTACTGGTAGATCTCGATCGTGGGCCCGGCATCGCCGAGCCCGGGGAGTCGGAGGTGAGCGCCCTGGAGGCGGGCGCCGGCGATCCCGGTGAGCGCCTCGAGGTCGGGGCCGGAGAAGTCGCGCTCCGGCGGCACGTCGACGCAGCCGAACAAGGTCCGGTAGAACGCCGCCAGCGCCCGCCAGTCCTTGGCGATGACGTTGACGTGCCCGAACCGCGCGCCCTCGATCGCCGTGCTGCTCCTTCCCGGTCGGTCGGCGGCATGCGCGCCGTCGCTCACCGCCGCCCCTCGGCTAGTTCTTCCGCACCCAGTCGGCGTGGTCGCGCTTGAGGAATCGACCGTAGCCCCTGGGCCCGACGAACGCCCCGTCCTGCACGACGACCGTGCCGCGACTGATGACGACATCGCTCGCGCCCTTCACGACCCGACCCTCGTAGCACGAGTAGTCGACGTCCATGTGGTGCGTCTTCGCGGAGATCGTCCGCTCGCGGTCCGGGTCGTAGATGACGATGTCGGCGTCGGAGCCGACGGCGATCGTCCCCTTGCGCGGGTAGAGCCCGAAGATGCGCGCCGGCGCCGTCGAGACGATCTCGATCCAGCGTTCGGGCGTGATCCGTCCGCCGACGACCCCGCCGTCATGCACGAGGTCGACCCGGTCTTCGACCGCCGGCAGCCCGTTGGGGATCTTGCGGAAGTCGCCCCGGCCGAGCTCCTTCTGGCCCACGAAGTCGAATGGGCAGTGGTCGGTGGCGACCACCTGGAGGTCGTCCTTGATGAGGCCGTTCCAGAGATCGTCCTGGTGGTCCTTTGGCCGGAGCGGCGGCGAGCAGACGAACTTGGCGCCCTCGAAGCCGTTGCGCATGTCGTCGAGCGAGAGGAAGAGGTACTGCGGGCACGTCTCGGCGAACGTCTTGCTGCCACGGTCGCGCGCCGCGCGGACCTGGTCGAGCGCATCGCGGGACGAGAGGTGGACGATGTAGACGGGGACGCCTGCCGCCTCGGAGAGCCGGATGACGCGGTTCGTCGCCTCGGCCTCGAACACGGCATAGCGGCTCACGCCGTGGTAGTACGGGTCGGTGTTCCCGGCGAGGAAGTTCTCCTCCGCGACGACGTCGATGGCAGGCCCGTTCTCGGCGTGCATGAGGATGAGGCCGCCGTTGGTCGCGGTCCGCTGCATCGCTCGCAGGATGCTCCCGTCGTCGCTGAGGAAGACCCCCGGGTACGCGGTGAAGAGCTTGAAGCTCGGGACGCCCTGGTCGACGATCCGGTCCATCTCCTCGAGCGACTCGGCGTTCACGTCGCTCATGATCATGTGCAACCCGTAGTCGATGACCGCGTTCCCCTCGGCCTTCTCCATCCAGGTGTCGAGCCCCTCCTGGAGGCTCTTCCCCTTGGGCTGGACGGCGAAGTCGACGATGGTCGTGGTCCCGCCGAACGCGGCCGCCCGCGTCCCGGTCTCGAACGTGTCCTTTGCGTACGTGCCGCCGAACGGCAGCTCCATGTGGGTGTGGGCGTCGATCGCGCCGGGGATCACCCACTTGCCGGCCGCGTCGATCGTCTCGTCGGCACCCAAGGCGAGGAGCGCCGCCGCCGCCTGGTCAGTCAGGCCGGCGTCCGGGCCGGGCCGCGCGATGACGGCCGCGATCCGCTCGCCGTCGACGACCACGTCGGCGGCCTGCCTGCCCTCGGCCGTGACGACGGTCCCGTTCTTGATGAGGATCCGCATCATCGCCTCCTGGTGGGTCTGTGTCCGTCGATGGGATGGTCAGGAGGCGATGGTAGTCGCGCCCGACCGTC
Organism: Chloroflexota bacterium; assembly: GCA_037147135.1. Taxonomy (GTDB): domain Bacteria; phylum Chloroflexota; class Limnocylindria; order Limnocylindrales; family CSP1-4; genus CAIYQJ01. The sequence goes on along the minus strand of JBAWVU010000351.1, from coordinate 3 downwards.
TCG
>JBAWVU010000350.1:0-3274 GCA_037147135.1 Chloroflexota bacterium | reverse complement strand
GTCAAGGAACCGTTCGCCGACCTGTCCGTCCCGCTCCACGGCGCCGACCTCGCCGCGGCCACGGCCGCCACGCAGGAGCGGCTCATCCGGCTCATGCCCGTCCCCGCGGCCTTCGAACGGCGCTTCGCGCTCCGGCGCCGCGCGGTCGAGCTCATCGGCGCGCTCGAGGCCCTTGCGCCCGACGACGTCGAAGGCCGCGAGGCGATCGTCGCCGAGCTCGTCGCCATCGCCGACGACGCCGCGGGCATCGCCGAAGAGCAGCGCCGCAACGGCGTCGATCCGGTGACGCTGCGGGTCCTCTCGCGGCACGAGCCGGCCGGCCGGGCCCTCCTGCAGCTCGCCCCGCTCCCGGGCGCCTTCAGCCATTCGCAACTCAACACGTTCCGCGAGTGCCCGCTCCGGTACGCGTTCGAGAAGGTCTACCGGATCCCGGTCGTCGGGGAGCGCGGCTACTTCACGTTCGGTACGGCGGTCCACCAGGCCTTCGAGGACTTCATCACGGCAAAGCGCGAGGCCGCCGCCGCCGGGCTCCCGGGGCCCGGGCTCGAGGACCTCAGCGTGGCGTTCGACCGCGCGTGGCAGCCGACCATGCTCGGGGACGCGCAGCGCGCGGCGTTCTACGAGGCTCGGAGCGGCCCGGCGCTCAGGCGCTTCTTCGAGCGGGAGCTCCGCAACCCCGCGACGGCCATCGCCGTCGAGGCCGACTTCATGCTCCAGGTCGACTCCGGCGATGGTGGTGAGCCCATCTCGTTCGCCGGCCGGCTCGACCGGATCGACCGTCATCCCGATGGCACGATCGAGGTCGTCGACTACAAGACCGGCAAGTCCAAGTCCCAGCGGGAGGTCGACGCCGACGACCAGCTCTCCGCGTACGCGCTCGCCCTGCGCGAAGGGTCCGTGGCCGACCCGATGACCGGGCTCCCGCTGCCCGCTCCGTCGCGGGTCACGCTCTACTTCACCGAGGACGACCTCGCGATCTCCACCACGCGGACGGACGCCCAGCTCGATGACTACCGCGACCGGCTCATCGCCACCGCGCAGCGGATCCGGGCCGGCGACTTCGTCGCGACCCCGTCGTTCAGGGCATGCGACCGCTGCGACTACGCGCGCATCTGCCCCAATCGGTACCACGAGGCCGACCTGTGACGGCAGGCGGGCCCGTGATGAGACGCGAGGACCGTTGCTCGTGACGGTCCGCCTCATCCACACCGCCGACTGGCAGCTCGGGATGACGCGCCACTTCCTCGAGGGTGAGGCGCAGGCCCGCTTCTCGCAGGCACGCCTCGACGTGATCTCGCGCATCGGGAGGCTCGCCGTGGAGCACCGCGCGGAGTTCGTCGTCGTCGCCGGCGACGTCTTCGAGACGAACCAGGTCACCCGGCAGACGATCCTCCGCGCGTGCGAGGCGCTCGCCTCGATCACCGTGCCGGTCTTCCTCCTCCCCGGCAACCACGAGCAGCTCGACGGGACGAGCGTCTTCCGCCAGCCGACGTTCGTGCGGGAGGCGCCGCCCAACGTGGTCGTCATCGCCTCGACGGAGCCGTATCGGATCCCCGGGCGTCCCGGGCTCGAGATCGTCGGTGCCCCGCGGATGACGAAGCGCTCTCTCGGCGACCCGCCGGAGCTCGGCTACGCCGCGCTCGACCCCACGCCCGGCGTCACGCGCGTCCTCGTCGGCCACGGGATCGTCGACGTCGTCATGCCGATCGGCGACGCGCCGGACGAGGAGACGCGGATCCGCACCGCCCCGGTCGAGGCGGCCATCGCGGACGGCCGGGTCGCGTACGTCGCGCTCGGCGATCGCCATTCCGCGACGCGCGTGGGCCCGACCGGGCGGATCTGGTATTCGGGCGCCCCGGAGCCCACCGCGTACGTGGAGACCGATGCGGGCGACGCGCTCCTCGTGGAGATCGACGAGGCCGGCGCGGGGACTCCAGCGGCCGCGACGGCTCCGTGTGTCGTCACGCGTCTCCCGGTAGGGACGTGGCGGTTCGTCCTCGCGGAGCATCGCCTCGACGGGCCCGCGGACGTCGAGGCGCTCGCGGGATGGTTCGCGGAGATCCCGGCGAAGGAGCGCACGATCGTCAAGGTGACGCTCGTCGGGACGCTCGCCCTCCGCGACAAGGCGCGGCTCGACGAGATCCTCGCCACCGAGCGCGACCGGTTCGCGGCGATCGAGGAATGGGAGCGCCACGCCGACCTCGCGATCGTCCCCGACGACGCCGACTTCGCCGACCTCGACCTGTCCGGGTACGCGGCGCAGGCGCGCGACGACCTGCGTGCGCTCGTCGCGGCCGGCGGCGAAACGGCCGAGGCCGCGAGCGAGGCGCTCGGCGTGCTCGTCCGCCTCGCGGCGAGGCCCGGATGAGCGGCGCGCTGCGGATCGAGCGCATCCGCGTGGCGAGCTTCCGCGGGGTCCTCGAGCAGGAGATCGGCTTCGCCGAGACCGGCGTCACGGTCGTCGAGGGCCCCAACGAGTCGGGCAAGTCGAGCCTCGCGGACGCGCTCGACCTGCTGCTCGGCTACAAGGACTCGTCGCGCCACCGGGACGTGCTCTCGGCACAGCCGGTCGGCTCCGACGTCGGGCCCGAGGTGGAGGTCGACCTCCGGGTCGGGCCGTACGAGGTGACGTGCCGGAAGCGGTGGATCCGCGAGCGCGAGACGCTGCTCACGATCCGGTCGCCGCGCCCCGAGACGCTCCGGGGTGACGAGGCACACGACCGGTTGCTCGACCTGCTCGCGGCCCACGTGGACCTCGGCCTCTGGCGTGCGCTCCGCCTCATGCAGGGCGAGAAGGTCGGCCAGGCGTCCGTGGAGGCCGGCGGGTCACTGGGAGCTGCGCTCGAGCTGGCGGCCGGCGGGATCGACCCGATGGAGGAGGGCAGCCTCTTCGCCCGCGTCGAGGCCGAGAGCGGCCTGTACTACACCGCGACCGGTCGCGAGAAGGAGCCGGTCTTCGCGCCGCTTGAGGCGAGGGTGTCGCTGGCCGAGGCGATGGCGCGGCGACTTCGAGCCGAGCGGGACGCGGTGGAGGCGGACGCCGACGCGCTCGGACGCGTCGCCGCGGAGCTCGCGGGGATGCACGAGGGCCTCGCGACCCACGAGGCGACGACAAGGGAGCGCGAGGCGCGCTGGGCCGACGTCCAGAAGCTCGCTGGTGCCTCGCGGGAACGCCGGGCGGCGCATGACGCGGCGATCGCCCGGGCGAGCGAGTCGCGGCGCGCCGCGGAGGGCCGACGCGCCCTCATCGTCGGGCTCGCCGAGGCCGTCGGGA
>JBAWVU010000349.1:0-3290 GCA_037147135.1 Chloroflexota bacterium | reverse complement strand
CCGTCCATCGCCACCGCGCCGGACCTCCTCTCCGACTTCGCCATGGTTCTGCACTCGCGCGGCGTCGTCGGTGAAGATCGCTTCGCGAAGGTCGTGTACCTGGCGCTCACGAGCCGCGTGCTCGCGCGTCCCGTATCGGTGGTCGCCAAGGGTCCGTCGAGCGCCGGTAAGTCCTTCGTGGTGCAGGAGGTGGTCGAGTTCTTCCCGGCCGCCGCCTACTATGCGCTGAGCTCAATGAGTGAGCACGCACTCGCCTACTCGACGGAGCCGCTGTCTCATCGCTTCCTCATCCTCTACGAGGCCGCCGGCCTCGAGAGCGAGTTCGCCTCGTACCTGTTGCGCAGCCTGCTCAGCGAGGGCTGCATCAGATATGAGACGGTCGAGAAGAAGAAAGGCGAGGGCATGGTCCCGCGCCTCATCGTGCGCGACGGGCCGACCGGCGTGATCCTCACGACCACGGCGGTCAGCCTGCATCCCGAGAATGAGACGCGCCTACTTTCCGTGCCGGCGAACGATACGCCGCAGCAGACCGCGGCCATCATCCGTATGCTCGCGTGCGAGGACGGCCGCGCCGATGACGATGATCTCGGCCAGTGGCGCGCCCGTCAGGCATGGATCGCCGCTCAGGACAATGCCGTCACGATCCCGTTCTCCATGCAGCTCGCTGAACTCGTACCGCCGGTGGCGGTCAGGCTGCGCCGGGACTTTCAGACCGTGCTCAACCTCGTCAGGGCTCATGCCGTCCTGCACCAGCAGACGCGCGAGCGTGACGGAGCCGGGCGCATCGTCGCCACCATCGGCGACTATGGCGTCATCCGCGAGCTGGTCGCCGAACTGGTGGCCGTCGGCGCCCGTGAAGTCCTTCACCGCGAGGTCGGCCAGCTGGCTCACGTCAAAGCCGTCGCGGGCAATGAGCGGGGTCAGGTCCAGCAGCTGGTCGCGCGTCTGGTAGTCGGGGAACAGGGGCCCGTCCATGAGGAACACGTCGGGCGCGTCGCCGCCGGCGAGGCCGACCTGCAGCTTGTCCCAGTAGGAGTCCCAGTCGCTCGCGGTCACCTTAACCGTGATGTTCGGGTTCGCCGCCATGAAAGCGTCCACGATCTTCTGCTGGTTCCTGAGCTCGGTGGCGTCGCCCCACATGGCGAAGTCGATCGTGGTCGGCGGGCCGGCGTACGTCCCGCATGCGGCTGTGGCCGTCGAGGCAGCCGCCGATCCGACCGGCGCCGCGGACGGCCCGCCGGACGCCGTCGACGCCTCGCTCGGCGCCGCCGAGCTCGGGGACGCGGGTGCAGTGCTCGCGGATGGTGCGGCGCTGCTGCACGCTGCGACGAGAAGGCTCGCGACGGCCGCCGCGACCAGGAGCCGAGGGCGACCAGAAGCCCGCATCGTGCGCGTCATCACTCCTCCTTCGCTCATGACATCCAGTCCGGGGCGGTGCCACCGAGCCATCCCGGAAGCCACTCCGCCTCGGCGGCGATCAGCTCGTCGGTCATGCGCCAGGCCTCGTCGAGCGTGAGCCGAGCCTGAACCTGGGGGTCGGTGAGCACGGCGTGGTAGACGAGGTCCCGGTCCTCGTCGAGCGCGGCGCGGACGGTGAGCTCCTGCGCGTCGACTGCCGGGCGCGTGTATGCCGCGCACTGCGGCGGGAGCGGGTCCACCGCCGTCGGGTGCACTCCCAGCCCGTCGACGAGGGCCGGCACTTCCACGCAGGCATCACCCGCGAGGTTCGGCACGAGTCGACCGCCGTCGTTCGGGACGTTCGCGACGATCCGCGCCGGCTCGCCGGTGAGCAGCGAGTGGACGATGACCGCCGCGTACTCGCCGCTGCGCTCGATCTCGAACGACGCGCCGGCGTCTAGCCGTCGCTTCGTCTCCGCGTACTCGTCCAGGTTGTGCGCGACCCGTTCGAGGTACTCCCCGATCGGGACGTGCATGCGCTCGACCAGATCGCCCTTGGGGATGAACCATGGGTTGTACTCGGCGTGGTGCTCGGATGATTCCGTCGGGTACCACCCGAACCTGCGGAACAGGTCCGCACGCACGAGGTCGTCGTCCGGCACGCGTCCCGCCCGGACGAACGCGTCGAGGGCCGGGTAGAGGTCGACCCCCCGGTGCTCGAGGCGGGTGATCCAGGCGAGGTGGTTCACGCCGGCCGACTCGGCGACGACCTCCGCGAACGGCAGGCCCAGGTATCCCGCGAGCGTGTGGACCGTCCAGTACACCGAGTGGCACAGCCCGACCGTCGGCAGCCCGATCGCCTCGTCCACTGCCCGGACGAGCATCGCCATCGGGTTGGTGTAGTTCAGGAGGAGGGCGTCCGGGCAGACGTCGGCCATGTCGTCGGCGATCCCGAGGACGACCGGTATGGTCCGAAGGCCCCGGAGGACGCCGCCGACATTGATCGTGTCGTTGATCGTGTAGCGAAGCCCGTACCGGCCCGGGATGTCGAAATCGAGCTGCGTCGCGCGCGCACCGCCGACCTGGATCGTGTTGATGACGACGTCCGCACCCTCGAGCGCATCGCGTCGGTCGAGGTAGCCACGGATGCTCGGGTTCGCCCCGAGCGCGCCTGCCGTCCAGGTCGCCATGCGTTCGGCTGTCCCCAGCCGGTCCGGGTCGATGTCGTGCAGGACGAGCTCCGCGTCGCGCAGCTCCGGGTACGAGAGAAGGTCGCCGAGCAGGTTCCGGGTGAACTCGACGCTGCCGGCGCCGACGAGAGCGATCCGCGGCATCAGCCTTCCTCCTCGACCCCGACGATATGGCGAAGCCCCTGGCTGTGGTAGCGCTCGACCCATGCGGGATGGTCGGGGTCGAAGCCGCGCCGGCGGGCGAGCGCGAATGCGAGCAGCGCGATGGGCGGGACCGTCGTGAGCGGTGCCAGGTCCTCCTCGGCGGCCGCCGGGATCGGGAGCAGGTCCGCGCCATCCACCGAGGCGACCGGTGCCACTTCGATGACGCGCGCGCCCCAGCCGGCCGCGTGGCGCGCGACATCGATCGTCGCGGCGCACCCCGGCCCCTCCGGGGCGAGCGCGATGACCACCGACTCGGCGTCGACGATCGTCGCGACACCGGAGGCCATCTCCCACGATTCCGTCCCCTCCGCGTGGACGATCGCCATCTCCTTGAGCTTCAGGGCGGCCTCGAGCGCAGTGTGGTGGAGCCGAACCCGTTCTGCCATTGTCAGGAAAATCGGCGTCTCAATTGTGGCACCGCGAAGCGGGAGCGCATCATCCTCGCCAGACAACTCGTCACGCTGCTTCAGCAATTGGTGGTACATCGCAATGTAGAAC
>JBAWVU010000348.1:0-3291 GCA_037147135.1 Chloroflexota bacterium | reverse complement strand
CGCGACATCCTGGCGCATGGCGCGACCTCCGGGGCGGCGATGCTGCTCGGTTTTCTGGCGGGGCTTGCCAGGTGAGCAGTTCCAAATGTGGGGCCGCCGTGGGTTGAAACCCGACGGCTAAGGCAGGTGGAAACCGGCTGCAAGCCGGTTGGGGGTCGCGTAGTCGGTCGAGACCGACTTTCACCTCCCTGAGCCGGGCGACCCAACGCACGGTGGTGCGCGGCATCGCGAGACCGCCTGGAAGCACAGCCATATTGGGAATTGCTGGATCCAGACATCCTGTGCTACAATCGCAATCGCATTTGATATGATCGGCCTTTCATGGCGCCCTGTCACCGGAGACACCTATGGCCGTTGAGATCGTCCTCACCACCACACCCGAAGGCACTATCACGGCAAGCCACGCCGGCAAGCCGTTGGGGCCGCCGACCCCCTTGGCCGCGCTGCCCCGCATCGCGACCGATGCGAACCCCTTCCGCAATGCGCCCGTTGAATTGGGCCAGCGCCTGTACCCCGCGCTGGGCGGCGCTGCGCTGACGGCCCTGCTGGACGCGGACGCCGACCGCCTGCTCTATCTGGCCGCCGACGAGGCCGCCCAGCCCGATGGCGGCCTCGTCGGCGGGTTGGCCTCGGGGCTGTTCGTGGTCCGCCCGGGGCTGCGCGGGCCGCTGCTCGTCGGCGCGGTCGGGATGGCGGTGGGGATGGCCGCCCTCGGCCTCACGACGTCGCTCGTCCCGGCGATGGTGGCCATGGCCGTATTCGCGGCCGGCGACCTGCTGACCGAGGTCGCCGGCACGACGATCCTCCAGCGCGTCGTCCCCGACGCCGTGCGCGGCCGCGCCATCGGGACGATCTTCACCGTCTCCATCCTCGCCAACGCCGTCGGTGCGCTGGTGCTCCCCATCGCGGCCGGCGTCGTCGGCATCGGTGCCGTCCTCATCGCCTGCGGCGCGATCGTGTTCGTCGGCATCGCGATCGCGGTGGTCCTCGTCGGCTCCACGGTAGATCGTGCGCCGGCGCCCGAGGTCGTCACGGCGGCCTCCCGGGTCGCCGCCCTGCCGGTCTTCGGCGGCGTGCCCGAGTCGTCGCTCATCTCCGCGCTCGGCCGGGCGACCGAGGTGCAGGTCCCCGGGGGGACCGTCGTCATCCGCCAGGGCGATCCGGCGGACCGCTTCTACGTCATCCTGGAAGGGCGGTTCGTCGTCGGCCAGGTCGCGGAGCCCGGCGCGCCGCCCACGCAGCTTCGGGCCATGGGCGTCGACGAAGTGTTCGGCGAGATCGGCCTGCTGACCGGCGTGCCGCGCACGGCCACGGTGACGGCCGACGGCGACGGGCGGCTCCTCGCCCTCGACGCGCCCGACTTCCTCGAGCTCGTCACCGTCGGCGCGGAGCTCGGGCCGCGGCTCCTCGCCCTCCACCGCGGCGGGGCGCCCGTCGGGGGCTGACGAGAGAGGGCTACCGGCACTGGTGGAGCGGCGACACGACGCGGTAGCATCGGGGCAGTGCACGATCCAGGCACGTGCGAGCGGCTGGGTCCCGGTCGACGGCGACGAGTCCCCCGAGGAGGGGCCGATCGGACCGTTCGGCACCGCCCGGCGCGTGGGGATGGGCCGTCGGTCTTGATCGGGGTGTTGGCGATGGGTCGACTCGTCGCGCTCGACTCGGAGGGTCGTCGCGGGACCGGTCGGCCTCCGAGGGCCGACCGGCCGGCGGTCCGCCGATGCTGAACCGCGGCGGCGGTTCCCAGCGCCAGCTCACGACGGTCCTGTTCACGGACATCGCGGGCTCGACCGAGCGCGCCGCCCGGCTCGGCGACCGCGGCTGGAAGACGCTCCTCGCCCGCCACCATGCCGTCGTCCGGCAGCAGCTGAGGGCGTTCCGCGGCCGGGAGATGGACACCGCCGGCGACGGCTTCTTCGCCACGTTCGAGCGGCCGGCCCAGGCGATCGAGTGCGCCGCGGCGATCATGGAGCACCTCGCACCGCTCGACCTCACGATCCGCGCCGCGGTCCACATGGGCGAGGTGGAGGTCATGGGCGCCAAGGTCGGCGGCCTGACCGTCCACGTGGCATCGCGCGCCCTCGCGGAAGCCTGCCCCGGCGAGATCGTCGTGACCCGGACCGTGCGCGAGGTCACGGCCGGCGGGGACGTCACCTTCAGCGACCGGGGCACCCACGAGTTCAAGGGCGTTCCCGGCGCGTGGGACCTCTACGCCGTGGAGCGGCAGAGCGTCGAGCCGCCGGTCGAGGAGCCGGCGGCTCCCGGCGTCGACAGGACGGCCCGTCGACGCGCACGGTGGGCGGCCATGACGGGAGCGGGACTCGTCGCGACGGCCATCCTCCTCGTGGGAGCGTGGGCGCTCCTCGGACGCGGCGCCGCCGGTTCACCGCCCGTCCTGGTGCCCGACAGCGCGATCTACGTCGATGCGCGGTCCGAGACCGTGGTGGACGTGGTACCGGCCGGCGAGGAGCCGACTGGCATCGTCATCGACGCCGGAACCGTCTGGGTCACCAGCCTCGGCGACACGACGCTCACGGGGATCCCGGTCGGGGGTGGCCCGCCGACGACCCGGGGGCTGCCCGGCAAGCCGACGGGCATCGCGGCCGGAGGCGGCTCGGTGTGGGTCGCGTTCGGGTATGGCGTGGCCGGCGCGACCGGGGGCCTGCTCGTCGAGGTGAGCGAGGCCACGCGCCAGACGCTCCAGCGCATCGACGTCGCGACGGGAGCGAACGCCATCGCCCTCGACCAGCGCGGCGTGTGGCTCACGAACGGCGTCGCCGACTCGCTCACGCGGATCGACCGCGCCACGCAGGCGGCCGTGGCCGTGACGGTCGGTGCTGCCCCGGTCGCCCTCGCGATCGGGGACGGCTCGATCTGGGTCGCGAACTCCGTGAGCCGGACGATCTGGCGCCTCGACGCGGCGACCATGGCGAAGACGGCCGAGGTGAGCCTCACCGATGCGCCGACCGCCGTGGCCCTCGGCTTCGGCCGGCTCTGGGTGACGAGCTACGTCGGCGACTCGGTGGTCGTCATCGACGCCGTCGGCGGCGGGCGGGTGGCGACGATCCCGCTCGGCCAGGGGCCCCGGGGGATCGCGGCGGGCCCCGACGCGATCTGGGTGGCCGGCAGCCAGAACGCGCTCCTGCGGATCGACCCCACCACCCTGAGGGTGTCCGGGTCGATCGATCTACCGGGCCCCGCCGAGGGGGTCGCGGTCCTTGGGTCCGATGTGTGGGTGACGGTGCAGCGATGAGATCTCCCGGAATCCTCCGCCTACAGCCGACGCGGGTC
>JBAWVU010000347.1:0-3297 GCA_037147135.1 Chloroflexota bacterium | reverse complement strand
CCCGTACGCCTCGCGGTGGTGGGCCCACGTCGGCGAACCTTCCAGCTGCATCGAGTTCCGGTACCACTCCGCGTACGGGTTGTCCCGGAACAAGCCGGCCGGGCCCTCCTCGCGGAGGACCTGCTGGACGTCGGCGACCTGGGGTGCCCAGCCCGGCACGGAGAAGAGCCCCCAGTGGAGGAAGACGCCGAGCTTCGCATCGCAGAACCAGTCCGGGAGCGGGTGCGTCCGCACGGACTCCCACGTCGGCTCATACATCGCAGCCACCACCTGTCATGCCTGTGCCACTGCAGACCCGGGCCGAGGTCACGCAGAGTGCCGGATCTCCGCTCACTCCCCACCTCCGACCCTCGCGCCCTTGAGTCGTGCGGGCAGGGCGACGACGCGGTGCCCCGTCGCATGGGCGATGGCGTTCGTGATGGCCGGGGCGACGGCCATGTTCGAGCATTCGGCCACGCCCTTGATTCGCAGCTCGGCCCGCTCACCGGAGTCGCGGACGAGGATCGTGACCATCTCGGGCATGTCCCGCGTCCTCGGGATCCGGTACTCCTTGAACCCGCGGCTCTCCCCGGGGACGAAGTCCTCCGTGAGCGCGAAACCCACGCCCATCCCGATCCCGCCCTCGATCTGGCCGACCACGCCCTCGAGGAAGACCGGCCTGCCCACGTCGTGGGCGGCGACCACGCGCAGGACGCGGACCGCTCCGGAGCGAGTGTCGACCTCGACCTCCGCCATCTGCGTGCCGGTGACGTACATCGCGTAGGGCTCGCCCAGCCCGGTGCTGACGTCGAACGCCGGGACGTCGGCGTCGAAACAGCCCTCGAACGTGTTCGCGAGGTTCGCGTCGGCCCTGGCGCGAGCGATCTCGGCGAGCGGGATGCGTGCCTCGGGTCCGGTGCACGTCCCGACGTGCCCGTCGCGGAGCTCCAGCTCGCCCAACCGCCGACCGAGCAGTCCGCTCGCCGTGCCCAGCACCGCCTCGTGGAGATCCGCCGCTGCCTGTCTCACCGCGTTGCCGACGAAGAACGTCACCCGGCTGCCCACCGTCGGACCGGCGTCCGGGCATGTCGCGGTGTCGCCGGTGTGGACCGCGATGCGCTCGAACGGCACGCCGAGCTCCCCGGCGGCGATGAGGCCCATGGCGGTGGCGGTCCCCTGGCCGAGATCGGCCGCCCCGGTCCGCAGGGTGATGGAGCCATCGTCGAGGAGATCGATCGCGGCTCGCCCCGGCCCTCGCCCGACCGTCGCAGCGGAGTCCATGCCGGGGACCGGGCCACCTCCGCCTCCGCCTCCGCCGATGCCGTACCAGATCGACGCCACCCCCACCCCGCGTCGAAGCGTGCCGGGCTCATCGCCGGGCCCGGCGCACCGGTCACGCGCGTCGAGCCAGTGCGGCCGGATGGCCTCGATGGTTGCGCCGTAGGCCGGGTCCCGCTCGAGGACCTGGCCGGACAGGAGCCTGTCGCCCTGCCGCAGCCGGTTCCGTTCCCGGAGCTCGAGGGGATCCATGCCGAGCCGCTCGGCGAGCACGTCCATCTGCGACTCGAGGGCGAACACGACCTGCGTCGTCCCCGGGCCGCGCATGCATCCGGCCGTCGGGTTGTTCGTGAAGACCACCCGGCCATGGAGCTCGACGTGCGGCCAGCGGTAGGGGCCGGCCGCCGAGCCGAACGTCTTGACCATGAGGCCGGGGCCGAACGACGCGTACGCGCCGGTGTCAGCGAGCATGTCGATCTGCAGGGCGGTGAGGTCGCCGTCGCGCGTCGCGCCGGCTCGACACCGGATCCGGTACGGGTGCCGCTTCGTGGTCGACTCGAAGGACTCGGCCCGGCTGTAGACCATCCTGACCGGCCGGCCCGTCCGCCAGGCGGCCAGCGCCACCAGGCACTGGCACGAGATGTCCGTCTTCCCGCCGAACGCGCCCCCGATGGCCGTGGGGACGACGCGGACGCGCTCGACCGGCAGGCCGAGCGCCCTCGCGATCTCCGACCGGTGGTAGTGGGAGTACTGCGTCGCCGTCCGCACGACGAGCGTTTCGGCCTCCCGGAAGGCGAGCGCCGCTTCAGGCTCGAGGTAGGCGTGCTCGTTCCACGGGGTCGTGTACGTGTTCTCCACCACGACCTCGGCGCGGGCGAACCCTTCCGCGATGTCGCCCGACCGCAGCCAGTGCTCGGCCAGCAGGTTGCCGTCGGGATGGATCTGCGGCGCGCCGTCCGCGAGCGCGGCGTCGGGAGTGAACACGGCGGGGAGCCGGCGGTACTCCACCTCGATCATCGAGAGCGCCGCCGTCGCCGCCTCGGGCGACGTCGCCACGACGAGGGCGACGGGATCGCCCACCTGGCGGACCCGGACGCCCGCGAGGACCGGCTGGTCCTTCACCCTGCGTCCGTAGCTGTTCTGCCCCGGGACGTCCCGCGCGGTGAGGATCGCCTCCACGCCGGGCAGCAGGCGGGCCCGCTCGGCGTCGATCCGCACGACGTCCGCGTGTGCGTACGGGCTCCGCAGGGCCCGGGCATGCAGCATCCCGGGGACCGCGAGGTCCGCCGCGTAGAGGGCGCGGCCGGTGGCCTTGTCCAGCGCGTCCGCGCGCCGGTGCCCGGTCGCCTCCGGGGGCCACGCCGCGCCACCGGGCTCCGTTCCCGCAGGCCACCGCCGCGGCGAGCCCTGCTGCCCGTTGGCGACCCACTCGATCGCGTCGACGATCCCCTGGTAGCCCGTACAGCGGCAGAGGTTGCTACCGAGCCAGCGGGCGATCTCGCTCCGGCTGGGCCGGGGGTCGCGCTCGAGCAGCGCCGCGGCCGCCATGATCATGCCGGGCGTGCAGAACCCGCACTGGACCGCATCCGCCGCCGCGAACGCCTCCTGCAGGGGGTGCGGACCCTCGGGGCTCCCGAGCCCTTCGATGGTCAGGACGTCCTTCCCGGCCACGTCGCTCGCGGGCATCCGGCACGCGCGAACCGCCTTCCGGTCGACCATGACGACGCAGGTCCCGCACGTGCCGTCATCGCAGCCTTCCTTGGTCCCGACCAGACCGAGGCCCTCCCGAAGCAGGTCCAGCAGCCTCCAGTGTGCCGGCGCGTCGAGGCTGCGCGGGATGCCGTTCACGACCAGGGCCGCCCTCGTCGGTCGGCTCATGTCGCTGTGCCTGCTGTCGCGTGCAGCCGGCCCGCCGCGAGGACCCGTCGTCGCGCCACGACCTCCAGCCGGACCTGCAGCGCGATCCGCCCCACGAGCAGGAGGACGCACAGGTAGCCGAAGAGCGGGCCGAGGGAGGTGTACGGCGCCCCGCGGGGACCC
>JBAWVU010000346.1:0-3300 GCA_037147135.1 Chloroflexota bacterium | reverse complement strand
ACGGCGCCGTGTTCAGGTACGCGTGCGCCGCGAACGCCTTCGCGTCGTGGCACCCGAGGCACGCCGCCGTCGTCGGCCCCTGCGGCGTGAAGTAGTCGGTCGGCGTCGGGGTGCTCAGGCGCGTCGGGTCCGTCGACAGGTAGAAGCCCGTCGACGAGTGGCAGGTCACGCAGTTGCGCCGGTCGCCCGGGTAGGTGACCTCGTTGAACGTGAAGTAGGGCTGGGTCAGCTCCTCGCCCGTGTGGATCCTGTGGACCATCCGCTTCATGTCCACGGACTCGGTCCCGGCCGCAACCATCGGGTTGTGGCACATGACGCACTCCTGCGTCTGGAGGCGCTGCCCGCCGTGGCCAGCGAGGCGGTCATGGCACTTGTTGCACTGCGCGATCGTGACGGAGGTCCGGCGGGGGACGACCGTCGAGGTGCCGAGGCTCGCGTAGTAGAAGGGGTTCTGGGCCGCGTCGCGGAAGGCGGCGTTCCGGACCGTTCCGTCGGCTTTGTAGAGGATGATGTTGTTCCGGAGGTCGAGGGTGAAGCCGACGGACCCCTTGAGGTCGGTCGGGATCTTGCCGGCGAACGTGTAGGTCAGCGTACCGGCGGTCGCGTCATACACGCCCTTCGTCCGGGCGTCCTCACGGGTGTAGCCCTTGGTCGCCGTCGTCGCGGGCGGGACCGGGAGCCAGGTCCCGGCGCCGTAGTCGGCCGTCGGTCCGGCGAACATCGGGGAGCAGGTGCCGAGCTTCGTCGGGTCGACCTTGGCGCCCTTCTTGTCGACGACCTTCAGGACGATCGTCGGGGACTGCCCGACCTTGACGTTGCTGACGGAGACGATCGACGAGACGTAGCCGTTGCTCTGAGTCGACATGTACTCGAGGACGTGGGCGCCGGTGACGGAGATGTCCCACTCCTTGCCGGAGTCGGGGACGTGGCACGAGGCGCACTTGGCGTCGTCCGTCTGCCCGCCCGCATGCTTGGCGAAGTCGACCGTCACGTGGCACGAGCCGCACGCCTTCATCCCAGGGAACATGTTCCACGTGGCGCCCTGCGGCGCCTTCGGGTCGTGGCAGCCGTCGCAGTTGTTTTTCTCCTGGGGATAGGTGATCTCCGGGCCGGGGAACTCGTTCAGCCCCGCGTGGATCTGGTGGAAGAAGACCTGCCCGTTGAACTCCGCCAGGGCCGCCGTCGACATGTTCGACTTGTTGTGGCACAGCACGCACGTCCGGATCGACCGGTAGTTCCCGCCGTGCGGCCAGTTCGACCCCGTGAACGTCAGCGGGTCGTGGCAGTTCGTGCACATCGTGTTCGTCGTCTGCGCCCACACCTTCCCGGTCGCGCTCGCGCCGGTCGACGGGACGAAGTCGAGCCAGTTGTTCACGTAGTAGCTCTTCCCGATGATCGTCGTCAGGTTACGGCTCCCGACCACCGCAAGCGTCGCCGGCGCGGCCGCGTCCCAACCCGTCGCCTGCAGCGCGAGCGCGAACTGGTACTTGTACTTGCCCGCGCCCAGGTCCGTCCACGTCCCCGCGTTGTCGCGCGACGGGTTCCCGCTCACCGTGAGCAGGTTCGTGTAGGTCCGCTTCGCCGCGTCCCACGTCGCCGGGACGAACCGCAGCGAGATGACCCCCGCCGTCGTCGCGCCCGTGATGTCCAGCGGCTGCTTCAGGTCGTCGAGGATCGTCACCTCGACCGCCGGCTTCTGGCCCGGGGCGAAGTTCGTCACCGTCCCGAACGTCACGTTCAGACCCGGGCGGATGTACCCGATGGTGTCCGCGTCCAGGTAGAACTCCACCGACGTCGGGCTGAACGCCTGACCGTCGGACTTGAGGACCGTCCGGTCCTGCGGAGTGGGAGCGACGACACCCGTTTCCGGCACGTACGCCGGAATCGCGAGCGCCCCCGCCGTGGCCATCACGAGAAGGCCGCGCTGCAGAAGAGCCATACCTGTTTCCTCCTTCGAGCCGCTGGAAAAGAACGGTCGCCCCCCGGGACCACCCCGGGAAGCGGCCTGACTATGGATCGGGAACTGCTAGATGCACCGGCGGAGAGTAGACCTGTACATAAATCGGCGAATGAGCCCAATGCTTCATTCCCTGTGATCCCGAAGGGATCGGACGATTCCCCCAAGCGTCGACCATTTCCCCCAACCCGCGCGTATCCGCCACGGCACGACCCGCCACCCCGGCAGAGGAGGAGCCTCCCAGGAAAAAGCGCGGCGCCCTTTCGAGCGCCGCGCGGGAGGTCAGCCGCCCCGCGAGGAGGCGGGGTGGGTCAGGGAAGAACTAGTCCCGGGTGTACCTGAGGTAGAGGCCGTAGCGGTTGGCGTTGTAGTTGCCGCGCGGCGTCTGGGACGTCCACTCGGCGAACTGGTCCACCCTCCACTCGCCCACGAGACCGACCGTCTTCGTGAAGTCCATGTTCGCCCGCACCCACCCCCGGTCGATCCGGAAGCCGTACGAGCCCTTGTTCTGGAACGTCCCCCACCCGCCGTTGAGGCCGATCGGCCCGAGCGCGAGGTCGATCGACCCCTCGGCCGAGTTGCCGTCCTCCGACGCCACCGACGTGTAGACGTCGTTGCGGTACGTGTAGGGGAGCTTGGCCAGGATCGACGAGTCCGCCTTGGCCTTGCCCAGCGTCGCGTGCACCGCGATCCACTTCGCCGGCACGATGTCGATGTTCCCGTAGTAGTTGCGCACCGTGCCGTCCAGCCCGATGCCCGCCGTGTCGTTCTTGTAGTCGATCCACTCGCCGACCACTCCCAGGTTCAGCCACTGCGCCGCCTTGTACCCGAGCCGCCCGCGCACCCGGTCACGCTTCGTGAAGCCGGTCCGCAGGATCGACTCGTCGGCCGACTCGTGCCGCCAGTCGCCGCTGGCCATGAAGCCCGCCATCGCGAACGTCAGCCCGCCTTCGACCCGCGTCACCTTCTCCTGGTAGTTGCCGTCGCCGCCGCCGATGATCACCAGCGACGGGGCCCGTGCCACGTTGATGTCCGACTTCGTCTGCCCGTACGCGGCCCGCAGCGCCACCGGCCCGAGCAGCTTGTAGGACAGCTGCACGTCGTACACGTCGTCCGTCCGGTCCAGCTGCGCGTTGGCCGCTTCCAGGTCCAGCACGCTCGCCAGCGGTGCCCCCGTGAACGTCAGCCGCCCCGTGTAAAGCTCCGCCGCCAGCGCCAGCCCCGACAGCTCACGCTTGCCGTGCGTGTAGCCACCCGTCAGGTCCAGCCCGCTGACGATGTTCCACTCGAGCCGCCCGTTTGCCCGGGCGACCGTCGTGTTCGCCTCGGACGACGTCGCCGCC
>JBAWVU010000345.1:0-3322 GCA_037147135.1 Chloroflexota bacterium | reverse complement strand
CCACCGACGTCCCCGGCCGCGTGGCGATCCGCCAGGGGGGCTCCGCTGCGAACACCGCGCGGTGGCTCGCGCGCCTGGGAGCGCGGAGCACGCTCGTGTGCGCGATCGGCCGCGACGCCGTGGGACGCGCGCTCGTCGCCGCGCTCCAGGCCGACGGGGTCATCGTGCGCGCCATCCACGTCGCCGGTGCTCGCACCGGGCGGATCGGGATCCTCGTGACCCCCGACGGAGAGCGGTCGTTCGTCGCGGATCGCGGCGCCGCGCAGCTCATGCGGCCCGAGGACGTCCGACCCGCCTGGCTCGAACGCGCCGACGCCGTCCACCTGCCCGCCTACTCGCTGCTCGGCGCGCCCCTCGGTGAGGCCGGGCTCGCCGCGATCCGGCTCGGGCGCGCCGTGGACGCGCTCGTCTGCGTCGACCTGGCTTCGGCGGTCCCGCTCATGGCCGGCGGCCGAGACGCCGCGTTCGCGCTCCTCGGTCGGGCCGCGCCGGACCTCCTGTTCGCGACGGAGGATGAGGCGGCCTCGCTCCTCGGCCGCCGGGATCCCGCGGGCCTGCTCCGGGTCGCGCCCGTCGTCGTCGTGAAGCGGGGCTCGCGGGGCGCGACGGTGCTCGCACGCGAGGGTGTCCTCCGCTTCGACGTCGCGACCCGCCCGATCGCGGCGGCCGACACGACCGGCGCCGGGGACGCGTTCGATGCCGGCTTCCTCATGGGGTGGCTCTCGGCGCGCGCCGCCGGGTCGCGCACGGCCGTGGCGCTCCGGCGCGGCGCGAGCACGGGCAATCGCGCCGCGGCGCGACACCTCACGGCGACGCGCCCGGAGCTCGCGATCCGCTAGGTGCTCGGGCGTTTCCGTCGCGGCCCGGCCGCGCGCCCCGCGCCGTCGTGCCGTTCGACCGCCTCGCGCCCCTCCTTCGCCTCGTGCGTCCCGACGGCCAGGTGCCGGTCGAACCAGTCGAGCATCCGCGTCATCCGGTCCACGCGACGGTCCGGGCGTCCGGTCATCGCGTACACGTGGTACTCGTCCGGGTAGAGGACGTACTCCACCTCGCGTCCGAGCACCCGCAGCGCCACGAACAGCTGCTCCCCGTCGGGTGCCGGGCAGCGCCGGTCGGCCCCGGCCTGGAGCATGAGGAGTGGCGTCCGGATCGACGCCACGTGCGCGAGGGGCGACTGGCGCCAGAGCTTCTCGATGCCCGCCGCCGTGAGGGTGTCGCCCATGAACGCCGCACGGCAGTACTCGGGGCCGGAGTCGCTGTTCGCCCACGTCGAGACCTGGTTGGCGACGCCGTTCTCGCTCACGGCCGCCCGGAACCGGTCCGACGTCGCGATGAGCCAGTTCACCATGAACCCGCCGTAGGAGAGGCCGAGCACGCCGAGACGGGCCGGGTCCGCGACCCCGGCCGCGACGACGTGGTCGACGGCCGCGTGCACGTCGGAGGCGTCGACGCCGCCCGTGTCCCCGAGCTGCGGTCGGATCCAGGCGGCGCCGTAGCTCGCGGAGCCGCGGATGTCCGGCAGGAGGACCCGGTAGCCGCGCGACACGAGCAGCTGCACCTCGAGCGACGGGGCGGGAGCCCACGCTCCGAGCGGTCCTCCGTGGATGTCCACGATCATGGGCAGAGCGGCCCCGCCGGCGCCGGGCGGCGAGGCGAGCCAGCATTCGATCGGCCCGCCGTCCCCGGGTGCCTCGAGATGGCGCATCTCCGGGACGAGGAGCCCGCGGTGCCAGGCCGAGCCGATCGTCGTCCGCGTCCGGAGCGCACCGTCCGGCGCGACGGTCATGAGCTCCTGGGGTCGATCGTCCAGCGTGCCGAGGACGGCGATGACCCCGCCGCGAACGACGAGGGTCCAGCACGCCGCGTCGACGACCGCCGGGCGCCCGTCGACGCGAGTCGCGGGCGCCGGCTCGCCGGCCGGCATGCCCGTCCCGGGATCCACCGGGAAGGTCCACGGCACCACCCGCCCACGGTCGGTCACGAGCGCGACGATCCGCCCGGGGCCGTCCCATGCCGGGCCCGGGCGCGAGTCGCTCGACCAGCCGTTGAGGTCGGTGTCCTGCAATGCACCCACCGGCCGGTCGAGCCCTGGCGCCAGCGCGACCGGTCCGCGGGGCCGACGAAGACCGTCGGCGAGATGTCGTCGAGCGGCTCGTGGACATCGACGCCCACGCACGCGACGAAGCGGCCGTCCGGCGACCACGCCGGCAGCGTCGCCGAGCCTGCGAGCACGAGGAGCTCGCGCGGCTCTCCGCCGCGGACCGCGACCGCGTGGATCACGGTCCGCGGATGGATGTCCGCCTCAGGGTCCCGGTCCGCGACGAACGCTATCTCGGCCCCGTCCGGCGACCACGCCGGCTGCTTCACGCCCCAGTCGCCGTGCGTGAGTCGGCGAGGCCTGGCGCCCTCCTGCGCCGGCACGACCCACAGGTGGTCCCACCGGTCGAGGAAGCCCGTGCCGTCCCAGCGCCAGTCGATGCGCGTGATCCGGCGCCCGGTGGGCGAGCGGCCCTTCTTCTCCTCCCCGATGAGCCACCGGGGTGGATCGGATGGGGCGACGTACGCGATCCGCCGACCGTCGGGCGACCACGCGAGGTCGGAGACGCCGTGCTGCGGCGCGACGAGCGTCCATGGCTCGCCGCCGTCGAGATCGAGGACGAGGATCGCGGAGGGGCGGTCCGCGTCATCCGGCCAGGCGCGGATGAAGGCGACCCGGCGACCATCCGGCGCGACCCGCGCGACCGTGTCGCGTGCGGCGCCGTGGGTGATCGCCCGCGCGGCGCGACGACCGCCGGCCCGTCCCTTCGCGGGGTCGGCCGCGACGAGCGGGATGAGCCACAGGTGCGACCTGTAGGCGTCGCCGTGGACGGACCTCGAGACGACGATCGCGGAGCCGCCGTCCGGCGCGAGGTCGTGGTCCTCGAGGACCACCTGCCGACGCACGACCGCTGGCGTCATGGGCCGTCCCGGCCGACCCGAACCGCCCTCGCGTCGCCCCTGCGTCGTCGTCGGACCGGCCATCGCCGTCACCTCTTCCTTCGATCCTGCCACGCCGCGGAACCGGCGACGCGCCGTGGCCAGCGTACCGCCGGTCGCGTCGCGGCGCGACGCGACCGGCGGTACCGTATCGGCATGACCCTTCAGCCCCGATCGGCGGCCGGTACCGCCGCGTTCCTCGACGTCTCGCCCGTCGTCCGCGATGCCCTCGCCGCTGGGCAGCCGGTCGTCGCGCTCGAGTCGACGCTCATCACGCATGGCCTCCCGTACCCGGCGAACCTCGACGTCGCACGCGCGGCCGAGGCCGCCGATCGGGGCTGAAGGG
>JBAWVU010000344.1:0-3332 GCA_037147135.1 Chloroflexota bacterium | reverse complement strand
CCGGATGCTCTACGCGGCGAAGGAGGGCGGACGGAACCGGATCGCCACGACGGCGGCGTCGATGCCTGGCCCGGAGAGCGTGGTCGCCTGACCGTTCGCCGGCGTCGGCGCCTGGCCGACATGACCACCGGCACTGGCGCCGCCGGGCCCACGCCACCAGCGTCTCGCACAACGCTGCTCTCGAGGAACCCGGACATTGCCGTATCCGGAGGCAGAGTCACGTGTCCCGACGCATGCTCCCGGGCCTGCTCATCGTTATCGGCTCGCTTGCGTTCGCACCGGTCGCGTCCGCCGCGCCACCCGCGGCTCCGTTCGTCCTCGCCCAGGGGAACGTGGAGGGCGCCGCGGTCGCGGGCGATGTGCCCGGGTTCGGGGCCGCCATGGCTGCGATCGAGATCACGGGAGCCCCGGGGTCGAGTGGCGGCCGCATCCCGCTCGAGGGCTCCGTATCGAACCTCGCCTTCACTGGCCAGATGCCGCCCTGGGAGCCGCCATACAAGGCGACCGGCGAACTGTCGATGACCGGCACCATGGATCCCACCACCGGAGCCGTGACGGGCAGGTTCGCGTGGGCGGTCCCCGACCTCACGATCACGGGGGATGTGGCGACCGGAGGCGTGGTCACAGGCCAGGCGACCCTGAACATGTCAGTCACCTGGAGCGGCGAGGTCACGGGAACCGTCGACGCCGACACGGCCGAGCTCGCGTTCAGCGGGTCGAGGAAGTCCACGTGCAAGATCACCACGACGGACGCCAACTTTCGCGGCGGGGACTGCACGGGACCGACCGGCGCGTACGAGGTGCTGGTGACGTTCACGGTCACGGGCGCGGCCGAGACTGAAGCGCCCGGCGGTCCGACCCCGGAACCGGGCGGTCCGACCCCGGCGCCGGGCGGTTCGACCCTCGAGCCGGTCGGCGTCACCAAGGACATCGCCGGCGACGTCTACGTCTCACCCGCGAGCGAGAAGGACCTGGAGCCGTCGCAGCGCACGTGGACGCCCCTCAAGCCGGGGCAGAAGATCCCGATGGAGGAGGGCGCCATCCTGCGCACGGGCCGCGACGGCACGGTCGCGGTCGTCTTCAGCACGGGTGCCCTCACCCGGCTCGGGCCCTCGACACTGTTCGGCCTGAAGGGGTTCAAGACCTCCCAGACGTCGCAGTGGACGATGTACAGCCGCCTCTACCAGGGGATCTGCGACTTCTACATGCAGAAGTGGAAGGAGTCGGGCAAGAAGTTCGAGGTGGAGACCGATCGGGCGATCGTCGGGATCAAGGGCACGGTCTTCCAGATCGCGGTGACCGACACGGCGACGGTCGTCACCGTGGCCGAGGGCGTCGTGGCGGTCACGGACAAGGCGACGGGCACGGTCATCGACGTCGGTGCGGGCGAGCGTGCGACGGTGGACGCGGCCGGCATGACGAAGGTGGCGGCCCCCGATGCGGCCGCCCTGCTGGACGAGAACGCGGAGCCAGCGGCGAGCGCGCCGGTGGCGGCGTCACCGGCGACCGAGAGCGCGCCTACTCCCGCTCCCGTCGCGGCGGTGAGCTCCGCCGACGCCGCATCCACGAGCCCCGCTCCGGCGACCCCCTCGGGCACGGACTCCGGTGGCTCGAGCCTGCCGCTCGTGCTCGGGATCGTCGCCGCGATCGTCGTCGTGGTCGCGGCGGGTCTCGCACTGCTCAGACTGAAGGCACGCACCCCATCGACGGGTGCCTGAGATCGAGGGGGCGAAGGGTCGTCTTCTCGACTGGGAGGGACACGATGAACAGGTTCTCGATCCATCGCCTCGACGGCCTCTTCTCGATGATGCTCGTCATCGCCTTGATGATCCCGTTCGCCGCTGTCACGCAGGCCGCCGACAACAGCTTCGTCCTGAACAACCCGGGATTCGGGGGCACACCCGGGACGAAGAGCCCACACGGTAACTACGAACAGACCTTCGCCGGTGTCGAGATCACCGCCAAGCCGGATCCGGCGACCGGGATGTACCGGCTGGATTCCGTGTCCGGGCCCGTCCCCCTGTCCTGGGACTGGTATACGGATGAAGTCGCGACCGGGACCGGGACCTTCTCCATGCGTGGAACCTATGACCCGAAGGCGAACGCCGTGACCGGCACGTTCACCATGGAGCAGGAGGCGACCGCGACGATCAACACGAGCTTCTCGGGCAAGCAGCCGCTCTCGTTCGCGATGACCTGGAAGGGCGATGTCACGGGCTCGGTGACAGACAACGTGGCGATGCTCTCCTTCTCCGGGACCATCACCGAGAAGTGCATGATCGGCACGGACTATGACTGTGCGGGAAACGGCACCCAGATGCAGATGGTCTGGTTCGATGTCAGCAATGCGAGCTACGCGGACGTTCCCGGCGCATCGCGCGACCCGGACGCGACCGCCGTGCTCGTGTCGGCAGCCACGGGAGACACCTACTATTCGCCCGCCGATCAGGCCGATCTGGAACCGGCCGCTCGCACCTGGCAGTTGATCAAGCCGGGTGACCGCCTCATCCTCGGCAAGGGCGTCATGCTGCGGACCGGCAAGAACGGCTCGCTGCGGGTCATGTTCGATCGTGGCGCCCTCATCCACCTGCGACCCTCGACCATGCTCGGCGTCCAAGATCTCTGCTGTGAACAGACGCCGCAGTCCGAGGTGTACATGCGCCTGTTCCAGGGGATCGCCGACTTCTACATGCGGCAGTGGAAGGAGTCCAACAAGAAGTTCGAGGTCGAGACCGACATGGCGAACGGCTCGATCCAGGGCACGACCTTCCAGGTCGCCGTCACCGACACGGTGACCGTCGTCACGGTGAGCGAGGGCGTCGTCGCGGTCACGGACAAGGCGACGGGCACGACCATCGACGTCGGCGCGAGCGAGCGTGCGACGGTGGACGCGGCAGGCATGACGAAGGCCGCGGCCCCCGATGCGGCAGCCCTGCTCGACGAGAACGCGACGCCCGGGGCGAGCGCACTGCCGGATGCGAGCGCCGTGGCCGGGGCGTCACCCCCGGCCGACGGCGCAGCCACTCCCGCCGCCGGACTCGCGGCGGTGAGCTCCGCGGATGCAGCCGCCGCGAGTCCGGCCCCCGCGACCCCCTCGGGCTCGGACACCGGTGGCTCCAGCCTGCCGATCGTGCTCGGGGTCGTCGCGGCCGTCGTGGTCGTAGTGGTCGTCGCCGGCCTGGTCGTCGCGCGACGGCGCGCCACGCCTGCCGGGCCGTCCGGCCCCTCCAGCGGAACGTAGGGATCACGGTGCGGCCGATCCGCGCCCAGGTCGCTGGCCGCCGCTAGAATCGGGCCTCCCGTCCCGAACCGGAGGCCTCCGCAGCCATGCA
>JBAWVU010000343.1:0-3333 GCA_037147135.1 Chloroflexota bacterium | reverse complement strand
GTCGGTCACGAGGATCGCGAACTCGCCGTTCGGCGTCCCGTGGACCTTGCTCAGGCGGCCGATCCCCACGATCTCGGGCCGGCCGTCGGCTCCGTCTTGCTCGGCGACGAGGGCGAGCTCCCGGTCGTAGTCGAGGAAGCAGATCCGGATGAGGCGCTCGTGCGCCGTCCGCTCGTCGAAGCCGAGGTTCGTCAGGTAACGCCGGTAGACGGTCTCCGGGGAGAGCGAGCGGTGGAAATCCACGACGAGGGGCTCGTCCTCGGGCCGGATCGGGCGGATCCGCAGCGTCGTGCCATCCGCCGACGTCCACTCGCCCTCGTACCGGCGCGGGTAGGCCCGGATCGCGAGCCGCGGCAGCGCCGACGCGGGGATCGCGGGGTCGTGGAGGACGACGCGCGCGTCGAGCGCGATGAGCCGTTCCGCGGAGGCGAGGAGCGGGTTGATGTCGATCTCGGCGACCCAGCGTTGCTCGGCCACGAGCTGGCTGAAGCGGACGAGGAGCTGCTCGAGCGCCTCGAGGTCGACCGCCCGACGCCCGCGCACGCCCTTGAGGGCGGCGTGGATGCGGGTCTGCTCCATCATCCGGCGCGCAAGCGTGGTCGTGAGCGGCGGAAGCCCGAGCGCCCGGTCCCTGAACACCTCGACGAGCTGGCCGCCGAGCCCGAAGAGGAGCACCGGCCCGAACTGCGGATCGATGCTGCTCCCGAGGATGAGCTCGTAGCCGCTCCAGTCGATCATCGGCTGGACGGTGACACCCTCGAAGTGCTCCGCGCCGCGGCGCTCCGTGACCGTCGTCCGGATACCCGTGTACGCCGCCCGCACGGCATCCGCGTCCGTGAGGTTGAGCTGCACGCCGCCGACATCGGTCTTGTGCGTGATCGTGTGCGAGAAGAGCTTGACGACGACGGGGTAGCCGATCCGGTCGGCCGCCGCCACTGCGTCGTCCTCGGTCCGGGCGACCACCGTCTCGGTGATCGGGATCCCGTACGCGGCGAGGAGCTCCTTCGATTCGACCTCGGTGAGGAGCGTCCTGCCCTCGGCACGGATCCCCTCGATGAGCGAGGTGGCCCGGGCGCGGTCGACCGGCATCTCCTCCTCGGACGGGAGGATCGGCGTCTCGTACAGCTGCTGAAGACGTGCCTGGAGCTGCCATGTCGCGTTGAACATCCGCACGGCCGTGTCGGGGTAGGGGAACGTCGGGATCCCGGCCTCGCGGAGGATCGCCGCGCCGGGCTCCACGTCGGGGCCGCCCATCCAGCTCGCGAGGACCGGCTTGCCCGGGATGCTCGCGAACCGGGTGAGCTCCCGCGCGGTGCCGGCCGCGTCCGTCATCGCCTGCGGCGTGAGGATGACGAGCATGCCATCGGCACCGGGGTCGGCCGCCGCGACCTCGAGCGCCGCGGCGTAGCGGTCGGCCCCCGCGTCGCCGAGGATGTCGATCGGGTTGTTGTGGCTCCACGGCCCGGGGAGGAAGGAGTCGAGTCGCGCCATGGTCTCGGGGGATATCTCGGTGAGCTCGCCGCCCCCGGAGATGAGCGCGTCGGTCGAGAGGACCCCCGGCCCGCCGGCGTTCGTGACGATCGAGAGCCGCCGACCCGACGGACGCGGCTGCTTCGCGAGCACCTCGGCCACGTAGAAGAGGTCGGCGATCTCGTCGACCCGCAGCACTCCGACCCGCTCGAACGCCGCCTCGAGCACCTCGTCGCTGCCGGTGAGCGAGCCGGTGTGCGAGGCGGCTGCCTTGGCGGCCTGCTCGGTACGGCCCGGCTTGATGACGATGATCGGCTTCGTGAGCGCGACCTCGCGCGCCGCGGAGAGGAAGCCTCGCGCGTCGCCGATCGTCTCCATGTACAGGACGATGCTCTCGGTGTTCGGGTCGTCGCCGAGGTACGTGATGACGTCGCCCCAGCCCACGTCGAGCATCGAGCCGAGCGAGACGACCGCGCTGAACCCGACGTTCTCGCCCCGGCTCCAGTCGAGGATCGCGGTGAGGAGGGCGCCCGACTGGCTGACGAAGCCGACCTTGCCGGGTTTCGCGATCCCGGCCGCGAAGGTCGCGTTGAGCCCGGTGATGGGGCTCATGACGCCCAGGCAGTTCGGCCCGACGATGCGCATCCCCGAGGACCGGGCGCGCGCCAGGATCCGTTGCTCGAGCTCGACCCCGTGGGGGCCGGTCTCCTTGAAGCCGGCGGAGATGACGATGGCCGAGCGGATGCCGAGGTCGGCGCACTCGTCGATGACGGCGGGGACGCTCGGGGCGGGCGTGACGACGACGGCGAGGTCGATCGGGCCCGGGGCTGCCGCGAGGCTCGGGTATGCCTTGATCCCGAGGATGCTCGGGCGGTGCGGGTTGATCGGGAGGACCGTCCCGCCGAACGGGCTGCTGATGAGGTTCCAGAGGACCGTCCGGCCGACGCTCCCCGCCTTCTCCGTCGCGCCGACGACGGCGACGGTCCCGGGCGCGAAGAACGGGTCGAGCGGGCTGCCGCCCGCCCGGAGGACGTCGCTCGCGCGGTCACGGCCGCGATCGCGACCGGCTCTGGCGTCGGTGGGGGATGCGGTGGAGCGGTCGAGCGTCATCGGGGGCCTCCGGGGGGTGTGTGCGTCCAGTATCGGCGAGACGGCTCGACAGCCGGGCGGCGCGTGTACGCTGGCGGGGCTCCCGAGCGATGACCGCCCGGCGTCGCTCGGATGTGCGATCGATCGGCAAGGGGAGACCCGGCATGGCCAAGTGGACCGCGATCCTCATCCTCGCCTCGGCCCAGTTCGTCATGGTGCTCGACAGCAGCGTGATGAACGTCTCGATCTCGCAGATCGTCGCCGACCTCCACACGACGGTCCAGGGCGTCCAGGTCGCGATCACGGCCTACACGCTCGTCATGGCGGCGTTCATGCTCGTCGGCGCCAAGCTCGGGGACATCTGGGGTCGCGACCGGGCCTTTGCTGTCGGCCTCGCCGTCTACGGCATCGGGTCGCTCACCACCGCCCTCAGCCCGAACCTCGCCGTCCTCCTGCTCGGCTGGTCGCTCGTCGAGGGCCTCGGGGCCATCCTCGTGATCCCGGCGATCGCGGCGCTCATCGCCGCCAACTACGAGGGGAGGGACCGCGCCCTCGCATACGCGATCATGGGCGGGGTCGCGGCGGCGGCGGTGGCCGCCGGCCCGCTCATCGGCGGGTGGGTGACCACGATGTTCAGCTGGCGGCTCGTCTTCGCGAGCGAGACCGTCGCGGTCGTCGTCATCCTCCTGCTCCGCAACCGGATGAAGCGGAGCCCGCGGCCCGAGCACCCGCCCCGCCTCGACCCGGTGGGCGCCGCCCTGTCGGCGCCCGGTC
>JBAWVU010000342.1:0-3340 GCA_037147135.1 Chloroflexota bacterium | reverse complement strand
CGCGCCCGGCGCGAAGATCTCGGCCGTCGTGGAGGCGGTCGGCTACGCGATCAGCTCGACGAATGCGGAGGACCTCGCCGAGCGGATGATCCTCCATGCCCTCGTGGACAAGGGCACCCTGCCGAAGACGCCGGCGATCGTCGGCGCGACGAAGCTCCCAATCCGGACGCCCACCGCGGCACAGGTGGCGGCGGTCGTCGGGGTCTACGGCGCGGGCGGGAACACGTTCCGCGTGACGGCCGACGCCGCCGGG
Organism: Chloroflexota bacterium; assembly: GCA_037147135.1. Lineage (GTDB taxonomy): Bacteria > Chloroflexota > Limnocylindria > Limnocylindrales > CSP1-4 > CAIYQJ01. Next base: position 3,087 of record JBAWVU010000342.1, on the reverse strand, counting down.
GCGCTGACGCTGTCGTCACTCGCCACAGGAGGATGGGTCCCCCTCTCCACCACGACCTTCACGCTCCGCTCGGACGGGGCCTTCTGGGCCCCCAACGACAAGGGCACGTCCATCCGCGCGGTCACCGGCTGGGGACGGCGCTACCTGGACCTCCGGGACCGCGCGGGCTACGGCCACTACCGCACCGACCTCCTCCTCGGCGAGCGCGTCCTCCCGGGGAAGCCGCTCACGGCGGCGTGGCAGGCGCGCGAGGGGAAGACGTGGCTCATCGTCACGGACGTCCCGACCTCCACGAACTGGGGTGCGCCACCCAGGATCGGGATCGTCGAGATCCCCGACCTGCCGGGGTACGTGGGGACGGCGGGCGACGGTGGAGGCGGCGGCGGGGTCACCCTGATCGACCCGAGCACCAGCGATGCGCTGGGCGCCATGTTCCTCGTGATCCCGACCGCACAGGGCCGCGACCTCGCGGACGTCGTGTTCCTGCAGCGCGGCGGCGAGGAGTGGCTCCGGACCGGGAGCGCGGTCGCGCGGCCCCAGGCGTCCGTCCCGGTCCTCGCCTTGGGCGCGAACACGGTCACGATCGGCACGGAAGGCTACGCCGAGTGGCGCTCCGTCGCCGCCGCATCCGCCCTCGCGATCGCCGGAACGGATACCTGGAAGCTGTACGACGCGGACCTCGCGCTCGTCGCGTCGGGCGTGGGGAATGCCGCGTCGGTCGCGGCGACCGCAGGGGCGTACCTGGAGGTCTTCGGGAAGGCCGGCGCGACGACGACGGTGACGGTGACCGCCGCCGCGCCGTGACGCGAGGGACCGCGCCGTAAGGACGGGGCCACGCCGCAGGGCGAGGGGCCCCGTCCGAGCCCAGCCCGCCACCCGGCGTGGAGCGCGGTCAGGCGGACATGCTTGGAGTCGCCCGCCGGGCGCCCCGGAGCACGTCCGCCGCTGCCGCCAGCGCCAGGAGCATCCCGACCGCGAAGATCGGCCATGGGTACGGTCCCGGCAGTCCGCCGTCGATGAGTTGCGCCGCGTCGAGGGTGTACGACAGGACGATGAAAAGCCCGCCGAGCACCGCTGCCGCCCAGTGCCAGCGAGCCACCGTGAGCCGTCGGCCGGAACGCGACGCCCACGCGGCGGCCAGCCCGACCCCGACGAGTGCCGTGCTGACGGCCACCGGCGACCAGATGGGGCCGACCCACGGGACCGGGATGAGGAAGAGCAGGTCGACCGTGTCCAGCGACGGCGGCCAGCCGCTGAAGACGTGGAGCCACGCGTAGTAGCCGGTGTCCCAGGTCCCGAAGATGACGGCGCTCCAGGCGAGCCGCTCCAGCCACGTCCGACCGACGAGCAGGCCCACCGTCGCGATCATCACGAGCGTCGCGGCCTCGCGACCCGCTTCGATCGCGATGAGATCGCCAGCCTCGCTCGCAGGGCGGAAAGGGAAGAGCGCGCCGACCTGCCCCCCGAGCGCGAGCTGGAGATAGACGACGACCGCCGCCTCCAGGTAGGCCATCGCCCCGGCATAGGCCAGCACGGTGACCGCGGTCACGCGGAACGAGAGACGGCTCGGCATCCGGGCCACGCTAGCACCTCCCTGCTGCGGATCCCCTCCCCGGAGGGACCGAGTCGCAGGCCGGACCCCTCCTCCCGCCGCTTCTTCCCCGTCAGCAGGCCATCCTGATCCGGGCCAGGGTCATCACGCTCGCGACGTCGTCCTCCGATGTGACCTCGATGCGCACGGCCCGGCCTTCGGGATAGGCCTGTGCGCCGGCAACGACTGCGCGGATCGGCCCGGGCAGATGGGACTCGAGGGCGACAGGCACCGCTCGCTCAGGCAGGGCGAGGCTCGCTCGGAAGCCGCCCGGGAGGGGCGTCAGGTACACGATCGCTCGATCGCGCCGCCTGAGGCGCAACGACCAGCCATGGGCCTTGCCCGCGAACGACCACGCCTCGACCACGGGATCGAACTCCACGGCGAGGGTGGCCTTCAGGGCTCCCCAGAGCAGGATCGCCGGACCGAGGACAGCCTCGAGCTCGCGATCGGTCGGGATCCTCGTCCTGTCGCCGAAGACACTCGGCTCCACGTTCCCGCCTCCTCGACTCGTCCCGGCTCCTCCGCCCGACCCTCCACCGTCCGGCGGGCGTTCTGCCGGACCCCTCTACGATGCCCCGATGCGCCGGGCGCTGCGGTGCCGGGGCCATCATGACCGCAGCCATCGATCGCCGGTTCGCGTCGAAGGTCACGAACGGGCCAGACCCCCGATCGCGACGCCCCGGCGGGGACGCGTAGAATCCGGGCATGAGCCCCCTTGCCTCCCCGGCTTCCGAGCCGCCCGTCGCGGATCCCGCCGCTGCGCCCATCGTCATCGTGGGAGCCGGCGTCGCCGGCCTGACGGTCGCCCTGAACCTCGCCGACCGGCACCCGGTCGTGCTGCTCGCCAAGCGCGGCTTCGACGAGGCCGCGACCGCGTGGGCACAGGGCGGCATCGTCGGCGTGCTGGGCGACGACGACAGCGTCGACCTGCACGTCCGCGACACCCAGGATGCCGGCGCGGGCCTCGTGGACGAGCACGCGGCGCGGTTCATCGCGGAGCGCAGCGGTGCCGCCATCGAATGGCTCGTCGAGCAGGGCGTGCCGTTCACCACGGACCCCGAGGGACCACTCGGCCTCCACCTGACCCGCGAGGGCGGCCACGCGGTCCGACGCATCGCCCACGCGGCCGATGCGACCGGCCGGGCGATCCACGAAGCGCTCCTCGCCCGTGCCCACCGCCATCCGAACATCACGATGCACGAGCGCTGGATGGCGGTCGACCTCGTCACCTCACGGCATCTTCACCGCGACGAGCCCACGCGCTGCTACGGCGTCTACGCGCTCGATATCGACCATCAGCACATCGAGGCGCTCCCCGCGGCCGCGGTCGTGCTCGCGACCGGCGGCGTCGGCAAGGTGTACCGCTACACGACGAACCCGGACACCTCGACCGGCGACGGGATCGCCATGGCGTGGCGCGCCGGCTGCCGCGTCGGGAACATGGAGTTCATCCAGTTCCACCCGACCTGTCTCTACCACCCTGAGGAACGCAC
>JBAWVU010000341.1:0-3357 GCA_037147135.1 Chloroflexota bacterium | reverse complement strand
CCGTCGGTCGCCCCGTCGGTCGCCCCGTCGGCCAGGCCGTCTCCGTCTCCGTTGCCGTCGCCGTCGCCCGTGGGCTCGCTCGACGACGTGCAGATGGCGACGATCCAGATCGAGGCCGACGGCTCCTTCGTCGACCCCGAGCAGGGCCAGCTGCTCAACACCGCCGGCCGCGGCTCCGGGTTCATCATCAACAAGGATGGAGTCGCGGTCACGGCGAACCACGTCGTCACCGGCGCGGCGCTGCTCAAGGTCTGGGTGGGCGGCGACAGGACCAAGACGTACAACGCGCGGGTCCTCGGTGTCTCCGAGTGCTCCGACCTCGCCGTCATCCAGCTCGAGGGGTCCGACTTCACGTCCCTCGATTGGTACCCGGAGGATCCCAAGGTCGGCACGGACGTCTTCGCGGCCGGATACCCGCTCGGCGACCCCGAGTACACGCTGACGCGCGGGATCGTGTCGAAGGCGAAGGCCGACGGCGAGACGTCGTGGGCGTCCGTCGATTCCGTCATCGAGACCGACGCGCTCATCAACCCCGGCAACTCGGGCGGCCCGCTCGTCACGAAGGATGGGCGCGTCCTGGGGGTCAACTATGCCGGGAACCAGGCGAACCAGGCGTTCGCCATCGGCTACGTCGAGGCGCAGCGGGTCCTCGCGAAGCTGCTCGCCGGCGAGGACGTCACGTCGATCGGCCTCAACGGCGAGGCGGTCCAGTACGACAACGGGGCGTCGGGGATCTTCGTCGCGTCCGTCGCGTCCGGGTCGCCGGCCGATACCATCGGGATCAGGGGCGGCGACGTCATCACCAAGCTCGAGGGCCTCGTCCTCGCGACCGACGGCACGATGTCCAGCTACTGCGACATCCTGCGCACCCACAAGTCCGGAGACGTCCTCGCGGTCGAGGTCTTCCGTCCGTCCACGGGCCAGACGCTCGAGGGACGGCTCAACGGTCCGAACCCGACCCTCACGGTCGTGGCCACGATCAACGACCAGGCCGGCGACCAGGGCGGCGACCAGGGCGGCGACCAGCCCGCCGACTACACGTACACGCGCGTCGGCGTCAACAATGGCGCGATCGTGACGGAGATCCCGACGGAATGGTCGGACGTGTCCAAGGGCAACTGGACCGAGGCTGGCTCGGTCATCGGCCTCAAGATCGGCGCGTCGAGCGACTACCAGGCATGGCTCGACGGCTGGGACGTCGCGGGCCTCTTCATGGGAGTCTCGGCCGACCTCGCCGACACCGACGTGGGCGCGTACCTCGACGACAACATGTTCTCGGAGACCTGCACGTACGAGGGCCGGAAGGACTTCGACTTCGGCGGCTACGTGGGCAAGTTCGACATCTACCGCAAGTGCGGCGGTACGCAGAACTCGTACTACCAGGTCGCGGTCAAGCCGGCCGACGGGTCGTTCTTCGTCTTCGTCCAGTTCGTCGCCGTGAACGATCGTGACACCGCCGCCGCGGACCACGCGATCGAGACACTCGTCGTGACGGGCCCGCTTCCGTAGGCGACACCATCTCCGGGGCCGCCCGGCTGGGGTACCATCCCGACACGACCCGCGCCTGACGACGCGGGTCCTGTCGGCGTTGTCGAGCCGCTCGAGGCGCCGTCGGTCCGGTCGCGCGCGCCGTCGCCCCGGGCCTCCAGCGGAGGGCTCGTGAAGATCGTCGTCGGCCTGGGGAACCCGGGCGACCAGTACGCGCGGACGCGCCACAACATCGGGTGGATGGTCCTCGACCGGATGGCCGATCGCGCCGGCTGGTCCGGTCGCGGCCGGACGCGCGACGCGGCGGCCGTTGTGCAGGGCCGGTTCCACGCGCTCGACCTCGTGCTCGTGAAGCCGCTCACGTACATGAACCTCTCGGGCACGGCCGTGCGGAAGGTGCTGGCCCGGGAGCGCGCTCCGCTCACCGACCTCCTCGTGGTCACCGACGACTTCGCGCTGCCGTTCGGGAAGATGCGCTTCCGCGAATCGGGGAGCGCCGGCGGCCACAACGGCCTCACGTCGATCATCGAGGAGATGGGGACGGAGAAGTTCAACCGCCTCCGCGTCGGGATCGGTGACCCTGTTCACGGCGCCGTCGACCATGTCCTCGGCCGGTTCGACGTCTCGGAGCGGGCTCGCCTCGACGAGCTCCTCGACGCGGCCGTGGACGCCGTCGAGGCATGGGCGCGCGACGGGGTCTCGAAGGCCGCGAACCGGTACAACGCCTTCACGCTCCGCCCGGCGGACGAGACGCGGCTCGCGCCGGCGGGCGAGGTCGATGGGCCGCCGGGGCCCGACGGGATCCGTCGGACGCAGACCGGCTGGCGCCGGGTCCTTCCGCGGCGACCCGGCCCCGACCGATGAACGGCCCCGACCGGTGATCGGCTCTGACCGATGAGCGACTTGCGGCTCCGTGGCAAGCGCACGCGCGAGCGTCGTGCGGGGGACCGGGCGGTCGAGACAGCCGCCGCGAGCCGCGCGGCCCGCCCGCCGGCACCGGACGCGACGGTGCGCCGTCGTACCCCCGATTTGGCGGCCCTCCTCGCCCTCGTCGACGGAAGCCCGCCGTTCGTCGCGCTCCGGGACCGCCTCGGCGGTCCCGACTCCCCGGTGCCCGCGTCGGGCCGCCACGCGGCGGTCGCCGGCGTCCCGCACGGCGCCAAGACCTACCTCGCGGCCGCGCTGGCTCTCGACCCACCGTCGGAGCGCCTCTGCTGGATCGCGCGCGACGCGGAGATCGGCGACCGCGTCGCCGAGGAGCTGCAGGCGTGGCTCGGCGATCCCGGTGCCGTCGCGGTGCTCGAGCCGCGGACCGCGCTCGCGTACGAGCGCAGCGAGCTCGTCCGCGACGAGAGCGCCGCGCGGGTCGCGGCCCTCTCGGCATGGCGGGGCGGGCGCGCGCGCGTCCTCGTCGCCTCCGTGCAGGCGCTCGTCCAGCACACGCTCGCGCCGTCCGAGCTGCCGGACGTCCCGCTCGTCCTGTCGGTCGGCTCGCGGATCCGGCCGGATGCGCTCGTCGCGGAGCTCCTTGACCTCGGGTACGAGCCCGTGCCCGAGGTGGCCGGCCGCGGCGAGACCGCGCGCCGTGGCGGCATCGTCGACGTCTTCCCGGCGGGCAGCAGCCTCCCGGTCCGCATCGAATGGTTCGGGGACGAGGTCGAATCGATCCGGCTCTTCGACCCCGCCGACCAGCGGAGCGTCGGCCCCGCGCGCGAGGTCGCGTTCCTCCCCGCCTCCGAGTTCCTCCTCCCGGCCGGCGGCGCCGCCGGCCTTCGGGCCGGGCTGGGGCGACTGGCCGACCGCCTCCCCGAGCGCCTCGCCGCCGACCTCGCACGCATCGGGGCGGCCGGCGACGGCGCCGCCGCGGCC
>JBAWVU010000340.1:0-3366 GCA_037147135.1 Chloroflexota bacterium | reverse complement strand
ACCCCGGTGACAGAATGGCTGGCCGCTTGATGGACAAAGTCGCTGGCCGGCGACAAGCTCCCGAGCGTCGCGTCCGTCAGTCAGCCGCCGCCTTCCGGGCCCGCTTCGGCCTGGCCGGCGGCTTCGCCGCGGGGGCTTCCTGCGCCACACCGGCCGCCTCCTCGTCCGGGATCTCGGCGGCGACGGCCGCGTGGAACTCCGGGCTCGCGAGATCGTCGGCGAGACGCTGACGAAGGATGTCCGCGTTGTCGTCCTCGCGCTGGGGATCAGCGACGAGGAACGGGTTCGGCCCGTCGTCGGCACCGGTCGGCACGAGGCCTCCGAGCGAGGACAGCAGATCCACGACGGCCTCGCTCGCGTCGGCCGGGAAGATCTCCTCGACCGTCCCGAGCGCGGCCAGGAGCTCGTCCGCCTCGCCATCGGCCAGGGCCGGCTCGGCCCCGTCGATGAAGACGTTGAACTCCTCGCCCTCCCCGAATCCCTCCGGCAGCTCTCCGCCCGCAAGGGCCTCCCGCGCCTCGCGCCGCTGGCGCTCGCGCCGGGCCGCCACGTTCTCCGGTGCGCCGGAGCCCGCGGGGATGAGCTTGCCGATGATGACATTCTCCTTGAGGCCGATGAGGTTGTCCTTCATCCCGTTGATCGCCGCCTCGGTGAGGACGCGCGTCGTCTCCTGGAAGGACGCGGCCGCGAGGAAGCTCGACGTGTTGAGGGACGCCTTCGTCACCCCGAGGAGGACGGTCTGGGCCGTCGCCGGCTCGCCGCCCTCGGAGAGGACCTTGTTGTTCTCCTCCTCGAAGTCGAGGCGGTCGATGAGCTCGGTCGGGAGGAGGTCGACGTCGCCCGGCTGGTCGATTCGCACCTTGCGGAGCATCTGTCGGACGATGATCTCGATGTGCTTGTCGTTGATCGTGACGCCCTGGCTCCGGTAGACCTTCTGGACCTCCTTCACCAGGTAGCGCTGGATGGCGTCCTTGCCCCGGGTATCGAGGTACTCCTGCGGGTTGATCGGTCCGTCGGTGATGGCATCCCCGGCGCGGATCTCCTGGCCGTTCTCGACGAGGAGCTTCGCGTTGTGCGGGATCGCGTACTCGCGCTCGACGACATCCTCGGCGCGGACGACGACATGGTCGCCGTCGCGGACGAGGATGCCCTTCACGGGAGCGGTGACGTCCTTCGTCGAGCCGTCGGCCTGCTCGATCCGGGCGATCGACTGGTTCGCCTCGACGAGGTCGCCCGAGGCCGCGAGGAGCTCGGCGTCGGCCTGGAGCACGAGCGGGGTGTCGTACGCCTCACGGCTCGTCACCTTCACCCGGGTCCCCATGTCGCCGCGGATGATCTCCACGATGCCGTCGATGTGGCTGATCTCGGCTTTGCCCTTGGGGATCCGCGCCTCGAAGAGCTCCTCGACGCGCGGGAGGCCCGCGGTGATGTCGACGCCGGCGACGCCGCCGGTATGGAAGGTCCGCATCGTGAGCTGGGTTCCCGGCTCGCCGATCGACTGCGCGGCGATGATGCCCACCGCCCCGCCCGTCTCCACGAGCCTGCCCGTCGCGAGGTTGCGGCCGTAGCAGTAGCGGCAGACGCCGTAGCGCGCCTCGCACGTGAGCGGTGACCGGACGAGGACGGCGTCGACCGTCGTCGCGTCGACGCGGCGGGCGATCTCCTCGTCGATCTCCACGCTGCGGTCGGCGACGACCTCGCCCGTCTCCGGGTCGACGATCGGCGCGGCCGCGAGACGCCCGACGAGCCGCTGGGCGAAGGCGCCGCCCTCGCCGCTCCAGATCTCGTCGGATTCGGAGCGGGTGATCCAGCTCCCCTCCTCCGTGCCGCAGTCGAGCTCGCGCGTGATGACGTCCTGCGCGACGTCGACGAGGCGGCGGGTGAGGTAGCCCGAGTCCGCGGTGCGGAGGGCCGTGTCCGCGAGGCCCTTGCGGGCGCCGTGGGTGGAGATGAAGTACTCGAGGACGGTCATCCCCTCCCGGAAGTTGCTCCGGACGGGGACTTCGATGATCCGGCCCGACGGGTCGGCCATGAGGCCGCGCATCGCGCCGAGCTGGCCGATGTTGCCCTTGTTCCCGCGGGCACCCGAGGCGGTCATCATCGCCACCGCCGATGAGGGATCCAGCTCCCGCATCATGACGTCGGAGAGGTCCCGAGTGGTCTGCTGCCAGACGTCGACCGTCTGCTCGTAGCGCTCCTCCTCGGTGATGAGGCCGCGCTGGAACTGGCCGAAGATCTGGTCGACCTGCTTGTCGGCGGCGGCGAGGAGCGCGGGCTTGCTCTCCGGGACATGGATGTCGTCGACGGCGATCGTCATGCCGCCACGGGTCGCGAAATCGAACCCGACCGACTTGATGCCGTCGACGAGGTGCGCAGTGGCCTCCGGCCCGAGGATCCGGTAGCACTCGTCCACGATCCGGCGAAGCTGCTTGCGGTCCATGATGTCGTTCTTGAAGCGAAGGCGGGGCGGCAGCACGCCGTTGAAGATGACCCGGCCGACGGTCGTGTCGGTGAGCCGCTCGACGGGTTGGTCCGCGGCCTCGTCCCAGGCGGTGACGTAGACGCGGATCGGCGCGTGGAGGGTGATGAGTTCGAGCTGGAACGCGAGCACGGCCTCGTCGCCGTCTGCGAACGTCCGGACGGGCCGCTCGTCGACCGACTCGTCATCGGCTGATCGGCCATCGATGGTCCTCTGGTCGACCGTGAGGTAGTAGCAGCCGAGGACCATGTCCTGGGTCGGCGCGACGACCGGGCTCCCGTCGGCGGGCGACAGGAGGTTGGCGGTCGACAGCAGCATCGTCCGCGCCTCCTCCTGGGCCATCGAGGAGAGCGGGACGTGGACGGCCATCTGGTCGCCATCGAAGTCGGCGTTGAACGCCGAGCACACGAGTGGGTGGATGTGGATGGCCGACCCCTCGACGAGCACGGGCATGAACGCCTGGATGCCGAGGCGGTGGAGCGTGGGAGCACGGTTGAGGAGTACCGGGTGGTCCTTGATGACCTCTTCGAGGACGTCCCAGACCTCGGGCCGGACCCGTTCGACGATGCGCTTCGCGCTCTTGATGTTGTGGGCGAAGCCCTGCTCGACGAGCTGGCGCATGACGAACGGCTTGAAGAGCTCGAGGGCCATCTTCTTGGGCAGGCCGCACTGGTGGAGCTTGAGGTCCGGCCCGACGACGATGACCGACCGGCCCGAGTAGTCGACGCGCTTGCCGAGGAGGTTCTGACGGAAGCGCCCCGACTTCCCCTTGAGGGTGTCGGAGAGCGACTTCAGCGGGCGGTTGTTCGAGCCCTTCAGGACGCGGCCGCGGCGGCCGTTGTCGAAGAGGGCGTCGACCGCCTCCTGGAGCATCCGCTTCTCGTTGC
>JBAWVU010000339.1:0-3374 GCA_037147135.1 Chloroflexota bacterium | reverse complement strand
CTCTCTTCCGCAGGACTCCCCGTCCCGAGCCGGTCGAGACGCGCCTCACGCCGCGCGAGCTGCAGCTCCTCTCCCTCCTGGCCGAGGGACACGGTTACCTCGAGGCCGCCGACCGGCTCGTGATCAGCGTCCACACGGTGCGCAACTACATCCGGAGCATCTACGAGAAGCTCCACGTCCACTCGAAGTCCGAGGCGGTCAGCAAGGCGCTGAGGCAGGGCCTGATCGCGTAGGCCCGGCCGGCACGAAGAACAGGCGCAGTCGTGCTTTCCCGGAGGGCGCGCCTCCCTGCGGAGCTTGCGGGTACTCTTCGGGCAGCAGGACCCGGGAGCAGCCGAGGCCCGCGCGGCGGGGATCCTCGAGTCGTCGCCGGAGGAGGCCTGGGGCAACGCGGCGATCCCCGGGTTCGGGATCGGGCGACCAGTGCGACCCCCGGAGCTGGACCCGGGCGCCACGCCCCTGGTCCCCGCCGACCCCAAGGTCGCGGAACGCGCTGAGCGGCGGTTCGAGATCGCGGACGACGAGCTCGTCCTCGCCGTCGGCAGGGACGCGCCGCTCGCGATCTTCGACGGGGAGCCCGGGGTGGCCGCCGGCCGCGAGCGCCAGCGCTTCCTCGTCGGGGTCGGCGGCGCGCTCCTCGCGATCGCATCGGCCCTCGCCCTCGCCTACATGCTCAGAGGAGGGATCTCGTGAAGCTCGACCCCGTCGCCCTCGCGGTGGCGTTCGCCGTCGCGCTCGCGATCATCCTCGCCCTGTTCCTCGTCGTCGTCTCGTACAACGGCGTCGTCGCGCTCCGCCAGCGGGCCGAGAAGGCATGGGCGAACATCGAGGTGACGCTCAAGCAGCGCCACGACATGCTCCCGAACCTCGTGAACGCGGTCCACGATGTCATGGAGTTCGAGCAGGCCGTGCTCGAGGAGGTGACCCGCCAGCGGTCGCGCTGGTCGCCGGAGGACGCCCCGCCGACCCAGGCCGCCGCATCTGACGGGACGAGCGCAGCGGTCCGGACGCTGCTCGCGACCGTCGAGGCCTACCCGGACCTGAAGTCACAGGGGAACGTCCTCGAGCTGCAGGGCGAGATCGAGCGCCTCGAGTCGATGATCGCGGACCGCCGCGAGCTGTACAACGACAGCGTCTACCGCTACAACACCGCGATCAGCCAGGTCCCCGGTGCGTTCTTCGCGCCGGTCTTCGGCTGGCACGCGCGGGAGTTCTTCGAGGCGACTCCCGCGGAGCGCGAGAGGCCCGACGTCTCATTGCGAGCGTAGGCGAGCCGGCCGCGCGTTCAGGCGTCGACCGTCACCCGGTCGCGTCCCGCATGCTTGCTGCGATACATCGCGTCGTCGGCCCGTGACACGAGCGAGCCAGGGTCCTCCCCGGCCCGCGCCACCGCGCCCCCGACCGAGACGCGCGGGACGAGCGTGCCGTGGTCCGTCGCGATCGCGACCGACGACAACAGCCCCCGGACGCGCTCGCCGGCCGCGCGGAGCGCGTCGACGTCGGCGGTCGGGCAGATGGCGACGAACTCGTCCCCGCCCCAGCGCCCCACGGAGTCGGTCCCACGGATCGCCACGGTGAGCGTACGCGCGACGGCGCGGAGCGCCTCGTCGCCCACATCGTGACCGTAGCGGTCGTTCACGCCCTTGAAGTCGTCGAGATCGACGAAGAGGACGCCGAACGGCCAGCCGTACTGCTCGAGCTCCTCGAGCTTCGCCCCGATCGTGAGCTCGGCGAACCGTCGATTGCCGACGCCGGTGACGGAGTCGAGCAGCGCGAGTCGCTGGAGCTCGTCGATCCGTTCCTGCGTGTGGATGCGTTCGCGGTCGTCGTCGAAGATCTCGACCGCGCCGACGACGCGGCCGCTTCCATCGCGGATGGGCGCCGTCCGGACGGCGACGGGGACACGCTCGCCGCGCTTGTGCTTGAGGAAGACGTGGGTCTCGCGATGGCGGCCGTCCGCTAGCGTCTTGGCGACCGGACAAGCCGTGACACAAAGGACGTTCCCGGCGTCGTCCGTGTGGTCGAGCACGTTGTCCGAGCACCGGCGGCCGATGACATCGTCTGCCGCGTAGCCCGAGATCCGCTCTGCGCCGCGGTTCCAGTACGTGATGTGCCGGTGGAGGTCGACGTAGTAGACGCCGTCGTGGAGGTTGTCCACGATCGCCTTGTGGAACTCGCCGTCGAACTGCATCGAAGCCCGATCTCCAGCAGCGGAGGCCGGCGCGAGAGGATCGGCGCCGCCCCTGGTGCGTCGAACAGCGGTGCCCGGCCGATGGCGACAGGATGGCCACCCCCGCCGGAGCGGGCGAGAGCCGATCGGCCCGATCCCGCTCGGTTCGGCCGGTCGCGGCGGTGGGCCGTCTTCGATCAGCCCTCGTTTCAGACCTGGCCGCACCGGAAGGTGGCCGCGGTCGGGGCGACACCGACCGCCCCGGCGATGGGCGCCGCGCCGGGCGATGGCCGAGAAGTCCGGTCGTGCCTCCCCCGAACACGGTAGGGATGCCTGTCGCGGGCGCGCGCACCGGTGCCGGACCCGGCACGAGCGCGGGTGCCGAGGTCTCGCACGCCCCCCTTCGGCACCCTGCCTTTCGGGACCATCTCCTCTGGCGGCCGGACACCGTCGTCGCCGACGCTGCCCTCGACGGGAGGCTGGGATGCGCGGTCCGAGCTTCGGCCGCCGGGATCGCGCGGAGCCACTGGCGGGACCGACCCGCTCGCAGACTTGGGGGAACCCGTGTCAACCGTCCGCCGCGTCGGCGCTGCGTTCGCCTGTGCCGCCCTCGTCCTCCTGCTCCCGCTGGCGCCGCCCGCGCGGGCGGCGGAGTTCGCCAACCTCGCACGGAGCAGCGACCCGATCGCGGCCGACGGGACGCTCGGTCCGGGTGACACGGTGACCTTCAGCGTGATGACGATCGATCGCGACGGGAACCCGATGTCGGGCTTCCATGTCGAGCTCGTCGAGCACGAGAACATCGGCCATTTCGACCTCGGCTCGGGGAATGCCGACGCGCAGGGTAAGGCGTGGGTGACATATCACGCCGGGAGCTCGGTCCCGATCGTGCACGTCACGGATCAGGTCCAGGCCAAGGTGGGTGACTACTGGACTAGCACGTACTACGCGTACCTCGGTGTGGGGTCGATCGTCTGGAGCACGGTCCCCATCGCGCCGAACGGCACGCTCGCAGCCGGGGCAGACACCACCGCTGCCGCGACCGTCTACGACACGGCGGGTCACGCGATGGAAGGCGTGAGCGTCGACCTCGCCTGGAGCAGCGACCCGATCGCCCCCGACGGATCCCTCGCTCCCGGCGCGACGGTCTCCTTCTACGTCACCCCGACGGATCAGTACGGCAACGCGATGCGCGGCCTGGACA
>JBAWVU010000338.1:0-3382 GCA_037147135.1 Chloroflexota bacterium | reverse complement strand
AGCCGGCCAAGGTCGGTGACGGTCACGCCCCCGGTCGTCGGGAGGTCACCACTGGTCGCGAGCAGCCAGACCGGGCCGCCCCGCTCGGCGATGCTGCTCGCAAGCTCGAGCGAGATCGCCCGCCCGTTCTCGCTCGTCGCGAGCACGATCGACCCGATGCGGCGCGCCACGAGCTCGACCGGGCCGTGGCGGAACTCCGAGACAGTGGCGGCCTCGCCGGGGACGGCCAGCATCTCCTTGGCAAGCAGGGCCCCATAGCGGCCCGTCGACATCGCCGAGCCGTGCGCCAGCAGCGCGAAGTAGCCGCAGGCGTCGAGCTCCCGGAGCGGCACCTCGACGAGGCCCGCCAGGGTGCCCAGTCTCTCGACCACGGCGGGCAGGCGGTGGAACGGCGGGATGTCCGCGGTGCGCCCGGTGAGCTCGCCGACGACGAGGAGGGCGAGGAGCTGGGTCGCGGTGAACGTCTTGCACGCGTTCGCGTCCTCTGGGCCCGCATCGATCGAGATCGCCACGTCCACGATGCGGGCCAGCGGGCTGGTGAGGTCGTTGACCAGCGCGATGACGGTGCTGCCACGGCCGCGCAGCGCCGCGGCGGTCGCGACCGTCTCGCGGCTCCGGCCGGTCTGGCTGGCCATCAGCACGAGCGTGCCGGGCGTGAGCACGTCGGCGCCGAACAGGCCGAGCTCGCCGGCATCCACCAGCCCCACCTGCCGGCCGGCCGCCCGGAGCACGGGCTCGACGATGGACACCGCGGCAAGCGAGGCGCCCATGCCGGTCAGGATCACCGGCGCGTCGGGCCGGGCTCCCTCCCGCGCCGCGGACACGGCCGCGCGCCGGTCGTCCCACGAGAGGAGCAGACGGCGCAGCACGTCGCCCTGCGCGAGGATGTCAGCATCGAAGCTCGTCGTCATGTCGTCGTCCGCCCCGATGGCCGCCGGGCCAGCGTGGCCCGGATCCGGTAGCGGTCCGCCCGGTAGGCAGCCCATGCGAGCTCGAACGCCTTGCCGAGCTGGTCGCGCGTGACGCCCGTCGCGAGGAGCAGGCCCGTGCCGCCGGGCACGTCGAGCAGCGCGGCCAGGCGCTCGTCGGCGTCCAGCACTCCGATCGTGTAGTCCGCGCTGGTCGGGATGAGCCCGCGCTCCTCCAGCGCCGCGTAGAGGGACGCGGTCCGGAGGTCGAGGTCGGCCAGCCAGGGCGCGCGCGCCACCGGGATCCGCGATCGCTCCACCGAGATGGCGATGCCGTCGAGCATGCGCAGGCGCTCGATGTCGTAGACGGGGGCGCCCGGCGCGACGCGGAGGATGTCCGCTTCTTCCAGCGTGGCCGGGCGAACCACGTGCTCGAGCACGCGCGACGACGGCACGAGTCCCCGCGAGAGGCCCATCCGGGCGAAGCTCAGCAGCTCGTTCGTGGCGCCCGTGACAGGTCCGCCCGCGACGAACCAGCCGCGCGACGAGCTGCGCTGCAGCACGCCGGCTCCGACGAGCGACTCGAGCGCCCGCCGCAGGGTGAGCCGGCTCACCCCGAGCGCTTCGCCCAGCACGCGCTCAGACGGGAGGCGGGAGCCCGGCCTGAAGGTGCCCGCCTCGACCATCTTGGCAAGGGCGGCATGGGCCTGCTCGTAGAGCGGCTGGTCGGTCGAGCCCAGGAGTTCCCGAAGCGTGACGCTTCCGCCAGGTGCCGCGGCGGGATCGGCGGATCGACGCCGAGTCGGTGGCTTCGTGACGGCGGTGATCATGTGCAGCTCGCCCCGGGTGCTGCACCCGCCGCGGTCGCCGTCGCCCCGACGGCCGCGTCGTGCGGCCCGAACGGCGACGCGATCATCCCACGCTCCTCGCGGTGCATGGGCTCGATCGCGGACGCGGTGGTCGCGCGGGCGACATCGGCAGGCAACGGTACGGTGGCCGGCCCGCCGCCCGCCGATGGCCCTCGAGTGGTCAGGCGCGGCGACGGACCGCTCCCTCCTGCCTTCGAGCCTGTCGATCGTCGCATCGGTTCTCCCGTTGACGCGGCACGCTGCGCGCCGGGGCCGAGTTGGCTTGTATTCGTATGTATATCGTACTCATCGCTGCACAGCAACAGACGGGGCACCGAGTCGGTCGGTGCATCGTCCCCCTGCGGCCGGCCACCACCGACCGGATGATCGAATGCTCACACCTGACGACGATTACTCGTAACGCGTTTGTACTGCAATGGTATTGACCAGACGGTTGCGGCCGCGTAGCCTGTGGACGGTCTGCGACCGCACGCCACGCTCACGGTCCAGCGGAAGGATCACGCTCGTGCCCACTCGCGCCGCGCCCTGTCCGCCCCACCCGGTTCGCCGCGACCGATGACCTCGCCAGCTTCGCCCGTTGGCATCGGCGTCATCGGCTGCGGCAGCGTGCTGTTCGGGCCATACCGGCCCGAGATCCAGGATCTCACCGCGGCGGGCATGGCCCGGATCGTCGTCGCCTGCGACGTCCGCCCCGAGGTGGAGGCCGCCGTCCGGGCCGACTTCGGGGTCGAGCGCTTCACGACCAGGCCGGCGGACGTACTGGCTGCAGCCGACGTCGATGCCGTGATGGTCCTGACCCCGCCTGCGGGCCACGCCGCGCTCGCGACGGCGGCTCTCGAGGCCGGGAAGCACGTGCTCGTCGAGAAGCCCATGGCGCTCGACCTGGAATCGGCGCGGCGGATGGTCGATGTGGCGCGCTCGGCGGACCGCCGCCTGGTCTGCGCGCCGTTCGTGACGCTCAGCGCGACTCACCGCCGGATCGCCGGCCTGGTCGACGCCGGGACGATCGGCCGCGTCCTCAGCGTCCGCGCCGTCGCCGGCACGGCCGGGCCCTCCTGGGGTCGCTGGTTCTACGAGCCACCCGGGGGCGGACCACTGTTCGACCTCGGCGTCTACAGCCTCACCGCGATCATCGCCCTCATCGGCCCGGTCCGGCGCGTGACGGCCGTCAGCGGGATCGCGGTGCCGGAGCGGATCGTGGATGGCGACCCGATGCGGCCGACCCTCGAAGACAGCTTCCAGGTGGCGCTCGACTTCGACGGCGGCACGCTCGGCGTGCTCACGACCGGGTTCACGGTGGCGAGCCTGCGGACCCCGGCGTTCGAGCTGTTCGGCAGCGAGGGGACCGTCCAGATGCTGGGGGCCGACTGGGAGCCCGCCGGCTTCGACCTGTGGCAGAACGACGTCGGTGCCTGGGAGATCGTGCCGGAGTCCGACCCCGGCTGGAATTACGCCGCCGGGCTGCGCCACCTCGTTGAGCACCTGGTCGACGGCGCCCCCGTGGTTGTGTCGCCCGAGCTCGCGCTCCACGTCCTCGAGGTGATGCTGCTGGCCGCGGAGGCGGGCCGGGACGGGATCACGCGGACGGTGACCACGACGTTCCTG
>JBAWVU010000337.1:0-3385 GCA_037147135.1 Chloroflexota bacterium | reverse complement strand
CCGCGACCGCGACGGAGGTAGCGGGGCGTCTCGGCCTAGGCGGCGTGGACGGCTTCCTCGAGGACTGGGAAGAGGAGCGCGCGCGGCAGTGGGCGGAGGACGTCGCCGAGGGGCGCGAGATGGACCTCGAGCGGCGCTTCGCCCGGGTCGTGGCCCGACGGCGCGGCCTCGCGACCCCGCCGCCCGGACGGCGGTGGGACGACGCCGCGGTCGACGCGGCGGCCGACCGCTCCGAGGTCGCGTGGGCCGTGGGGCGCTACCGTGACCGATGGGTGTCCGGCATCCCGGTCCCGCCCGACGTCGCGCCGGTGCTCGCAAGCCTCTCGGCCGACCGCCCGCTCGCGATCCTGTCGAACTGGCCGCACGCGCCGACGATCGACTCATTCGTCGAGCAGGCCGGGTGGCTGCCGTACCTCTCCGCCGTCGTCGTCTCCGCGCGCGTCGGCGCCATCAAGCCCGACGCGACGATCTTCCGCGCGGCCGAGGCCGCCCTCGGGATGCCGGGGGCGCCCGCGGGGACCATCCTCCATGTCGGGGACGACCGGCGTGCCGACGTGGCGGGTGCCCGGCGGGCCGGCTGGCGTGCCGCGTGGCTGCGGCGGCGCAACCCCGGCTCGCCGCTGCCGGGGGCGAACCTCGAACCAGGAGTCGACGACCCGCCGGCGGACCTCGAGATCGACGCGCTCTCCGACCTCGTCCCGCTGCTCGCGCGGGTCCGCCGGGACTGAACGCGCCGCGCCGCGCCCGTTGGGGCCGAGGCGCCCGTCGCGGAACGGACCTTCGGCCCTGCCGCCTTCACGCGGGCAGCCCGACGATGGTAGACAGCCGTCGGCCACAGCCGGCGGTTTCGCACGTCCGTGGCGGACCCGGGGCCGGCTCACGACCGGCAGCCAGCGGGCGATGGAGGTGCACCGTGACGAACACGGTCATCCGCACGAACCGGCTCACCAAGTCGTACGGGAAGAGCCGCGGCATCGTCGAGCTGGACCTCGAGGTCGGCGCGGGCGAGGTCTTCGGCTACCTCGGGCCCAACGGCGCGGGGAAGACGACGACGATCCGGACCCTGCTCGACCTCATCCGTCCGACCGGAGGCACGGCCGAGGTCTTCGGGCTCGACTCGCATCGCGACAGCCTCGCGATCCACCGTCGGATCGGCTACCTGCCCGGCGAGCTCCGCCTCTACGAGAGCCTGAGCTCGATCGAGCTCCTGTCGTACTTCGGGCACCTGCGCGGGCATTTCGACCGCGCTGACGCCGAGCGGATCGCTGGGGCGCTCGACCTGGATCTCAGCCGCGAGATCAGGACCCTGAGCCACGGGAACCGCCAGAAGGTCGGGCTCGTGCAGGCGCTCATGGGCAAGCCGGAGCTCGTCGTCCTCGACGAGCCGACGCAGGGGCTCGACCCGTTCGTCCAGCAGGCCTTCTACCGGCTCCTCGCCGAGATCCGGTCCGAAGGGCGGACCGTCTTCATGTCCAGTCACGTGCTGCCGGAGATCGAGCGGACGTGCGACCGGGTCGGCATCGTCCGCGACGGCCGGCTCCTCGCGGTCGAGTGGGTGTCGGACCTGAAGGCCCGCGCCCTCCGACGGCTCGAGCTCCGGTTCGCGGGCCCGGTGCCGCCGTCGGCGTTCGCGGTCGTGCCCGGCGTCCGCGATGTCGCCGTCGACGCCGAGATCGTGACGTGCACGGTCGTCGGGTCCGTCGACGCCCTGTTCAAGGCGGCGAGCGGCTACGAGCTCATCGACGTGGTGAGCCACGAGCCCGGCCTCGAGGAGATCTTCCTCGCCTACTACGGGGAGGCCGACCATGCAGCTGCGTGACGTCTTCACGAAGTCGATCCACGACCAGTGGCGGCCGATGCTCGCCTGGTCGGTCTTCGCGGCGGGGCTCCCGGCGCTCTACGTCGCGCTGTACCCGTCGTTCGGGTCCACGTCGGTGATGCAGGAGTTCATGGACCAGCTGCCCGAGGCGTACCGGGCGCTGTTCTCGTCCACCGGCCTCGACCTCTCGACCGCCGAGGGGTTTCTCAACATCGAGCTGTTCAGCTTCGTCGGGCCGCTCCTGCTCCTCGCGGTGGGCATCGCGCTCGGCGCCGGCGCGACCGCCGCGGAGGAGGAGTCCGGCACGGCCGATCTCCTCCTCGCGAACCCGGTCCGCCGATGGCGGGTCGTCGTCGAGAAGGCAGCCGCGATGCTCCTCTGGACGGCGGCGACGGCGGCCGCCATCTGGGTCGGCGTCGCCCTCGCGTCGGTCGCGGTGGGAGTGGACCTCCGGCTGGAGCGGGTGGCGGCCGCGCTCGCGGACTGCGCCCTCCTCGGGATGGCGTTCGGCGGCGTCGCGATGGCCATCGGCGCGCTCGTCGGGCGCCGGATGCCGGCGCTCGCGATCTCGCTCGGGCTCGCTGTCGTCGCGTACTTCATCAACGCGCTCGCCCCGCTCATCACGGGGATGACCGGCTGGCGGGTCATCTCGCCGTTCTACTGGTACATCGGCAACGATCCGCTCCGCAACGGGATCGAGCCGATCCACGCCGTCGCCCTCGCCGCGGTCGCGGCCGCCGGCATCGCCGTCGCCGCGGTCGCCTGGGAGCGGCGCGACATCCGCGGCTGAGGCGCGGGTCGACGCCGTGGGTGGCCATGGATCCCGTCGTCGGGTCCTTCGCCATGGGGGTGGCGGTGGCTCAGTGGCCGCGCTCGCCCCGGACGTACGGGATCCCGAGCGCGGCCGGCGCGCCGATGCGCTTGCGCAGCGCCTCGCCCGAGACCGCCACGAGCACCACGATGACGAGGATGTAGGGGAACATCTGCAGGAAGAACGTGAGCGTGTGATCGTGGAAGAAGGGGTTGGGGACCCCGAACAGGTCCTGGGGGCCCTGGATGTCCAGCAGCATCCGTCGGATCGCCGCGAACGCGAAGGCCCCGAACGCAGCCCGTAACGGGCTCCATTGGGCGAAGATCACGAGGGCCACCGCGATCCAGCCCTGGCCGCTCGTCGTGAGGTCGCCGAACCAGCCCGGTGAGATCGCGAGCGTGATCGTGGACCCCGCGAGGCCGGCGAAGAGCCCGCCGACCACCACGTACGTGTACCGCAGCCGCGAGACGTCCACGCCGAGCGCATCCGCGGCCGCCGGGTTCTCGCCGACGGCCCGGAGGTGGAGTCCCGGGCGCGTCCGGCTGATCCAGTACCAGGCGATCGGGACGACGATGAAGCCGACGTAGACGAGCACGCTCTGCTCGGTGAAGAAGATGGGCCCGATCACCGGCACCGACGAGAGCACCGGCACGCTGGCCTTCGGCAGGAGCGAGATCGCCCCGGCCTTGGAGAGATCCTCCCCGAGCACGCGGGCAAGCCCGGTGCCGAGGAACGTGAGCGCGAGCCCGGAGACG
>JBAWVU010000336.1:0-3403 GCA_037147135.1 Chloroflexota bacterium | reverse complement strand
GTCCGTGTACTCGTCGCCCCAGTGCGGCACCACGACGACCACGTCCGCGCCGGCGATGCGGGCCGAGCGGATGTCGGCCCGCATCGCGGTGAGCGAGAGCGCGGCAGCGCCGGCCGTGGCGGCGGTCGCGTTGGGGGCCGGCCCGATGCCGTTGTACGCGAGCATCGCGATCCGCAGGCCACCGGCGGACAGCCAGGCCGGGCGACGGGCCTCGGTGCTGTCCTGCCCCGCCCCCGCGTGCAGGATGCCGAGGGCGTCGAGGTGGCGGATCGTCTCCCGGATCCCGGAGGCGCCGGCGTTGCGGATGTGATTGTTCGCGAGCGAGACCACGTCGATCCCCGCGTCGCGGAGCCCGGTGAGCAGCGCCGGATCGAAGGTGAAGACGAAGCCCGTCGGGTGGTAGCGGAAGTCGTCGAGAGCAGGACCCTCGAGGTTCACCAGCGCGACGTCGGCGCGCTCGAGCAGCGCCCGGACGGCGCCCGCGGCCCCGACCCGCGTGCCACGCACGAGGGTGAGGCCCGGCCAGCCGCAGCAGTACCTCGCCGTGATCCGCGCGGTGCCGCCGTTCCACGGGTGGTCCGCCCCGAGGCCGTCGAGCACCGTCGTTCGGTAGGCATCGCGGTCGAGCATCACGTCGCCGCCCGTCACCATCGTCCACAGCGAGGCCGGCCCGAAGGTGGAAGGCCGCGCCTCGGGCGGCTCCGGCACCAGCAGCGGCCAGGCCGCGAGATCCCGGACCCGCGTCTCCCCGAACAGCGTCGTGCCGCCCACCGCGAGCGCGCGCACGTCGGGCGACACGTCCTCCGCCCTGACGATCCCGAGGGCCGCAGGCGCCTTCGCGATCCCGGCCCGGATCTCGGCGGCAGACAGGGCGCGCACGTTCGACGCGGCACGCACGCCGAGCGCGGCGACGAGCGGCGCAAGGTCCTCGGCCGAGACGAGCACCTCGCGCGGATGGAGACCCTGGCCGGTGACCGCCGCGACGAGCGCGGCGCGCGTGATGGATCGTTCCGTCGACCAGAACCCGGTGACCGGTACGAGCGGGACCAGCACGGGCGAGGGAGTCGACGACGGCACCGGGCTCGCGGTCGGTAGTGGGTCAGGCGACGCGGTCGCTCCCGGGTCCCCAGATGCGCTCGGGCCGTCGCTCGGGCTGTCGGTCGGCGCCCCGGAAGTCGAAGCCGTGGTGTCCGCGACCACGTTCGCCTGGACGGTGGCGGCGCAACCCGCGGTGGTGCCGGTCAGCAGCAGCCCGACCAGTGCGACCGCGACGAGGCGATCGGCGCAGCGGAGGATCACGCCGCCACCCTACCCGACCGGATCGGCCACGTGGGCGCTGACCGCGAAGGGGGTCGTCTCTCCGGCCCGGTCCTCGCCAGCCTCCCGTCAGCGAACCTGCCCAACGATGTCGGTCCGCCGCCGCCCGGGTCTGGGCTGCGCGATGTACCCGGGCCACCTCGGAGGGACGGCCCGCGACGCGCTGATCAGGCTGTGCGACTTGCGGGGCGTGGAACTCGGCTATGGATCGGGCGGCATCGGCAGGCAGTAGGCCGCGCTGCGGATGGCCTCGGGCCGCCCTGAAACCGGGGAAGTCGACGTCGGAAGGGCGGGGATGTCGTCCTTACGTGACTGTCTCATAAGGAGTATATTCGCCCTCGTGGTCACGAGTAGTTCTCGTCGCGCTGCGGCCCTCGCCGCGTTGTCGGCCGTCGTCGCCGGCGCTCGCGTCGAGGATGTGGAGAGCGACCTGGTCGACTTCAAGGAGGAGTCCGGCACCGTTCGCGGCGACGGGTCGCGTGGGCCGATTCCGCCACGTCACGATCCAGCCGCCCAGCAGCTCGCCATCGAAGTGGCCTGCATGGCGAACACGACCACCGGGGGCGTCCTCGTCGTGGGTGTCGACGACAGAGGATCGGGTCCGAGCGCGCTCCGAGACACCTATCTCGACACAGACTGGCTCCGCACCCGCATCGCCGGGCTCACATCGCCGGCCCACGCGGTCGACCTGATCGAGGAAGTGCGGGAGCAGGGGCATCGCCTGTACCTCATCAACGTCCATCCGGGCGTGATGGAGATCAGCGTCGCCGACAAGCTCCGCATGCGCCGCGGGAGAGAGTGTCTCCCCGTCGAGGGCGCGGACGCACTCCGCCTCCTGCAGGAGCGGCGCGGCTTCGACTGGTCCGCGCAGCCCTCGGGCGTCCGGCTGTCGCAAGCGACCCTCGAGGCGATGCTCGCCGCCCGCCGCTTCTGGCGGGAGCGGCGTGGCGACCCGCCGTCGAGCGATCGCGACCTCGCGAACCGCATGGGAGTGGCGGTCGACCACGGCGACGACCCGGAGCTCAACAGGGCGGGGGCACTGCTGCTCGCCGACTACGAGCCGGGCCTCAACCAGGTCCAGTTCCTCATCACGAAGAACGAGGGGGCGGTCTCGAGCGAGCATCTCCGAGGCGGGGCTCCGCTTCTGCCCCTGCTCGATGAGGTCTTCACGCTACTCCAGACGGCCGCGTTCCCGCTGCTGGACCCGCCCAGGGGACGGCTTGTCCGGCGAGACCTGCGGGCCATCCCGGAGACCGCCTTCCGCGAGGCGCTAGTCAACGCCGTGATGCACCGCGAGTACCAGCTTGGGCACATGGTCGTGATCGCCCTGGCGACCGGAACGCCGGCATCGACGCTCAAGGTGAGATCGCCGGGCGGGTTCCCGCCCGCAGCGAATGCCCAGCGGCTGCTCTCGGGCGGGTCGCACCCGCGCAATGAAGCGCTCGCCAACGCCATGCGCGTGATCGGCGTGGCCGAGCGAGAAGGCGTCGGGATCAGCAGCATGTACCGCGCGATGATCCGCGACGGACACGAGCCGCCCGAGGTCATCGAGGATGCGGGCGACGTCGTCGTGCGCCTCGCGGGAGGCGCCCCCGACATCGTCCTGCGGGACTTCTACGATCACATCGAGACGGCCGATCCGGCGCTCGAGGACAACGTAGCGGTCCCGCTGGCCATCAGCTACCTCCTCACGTCCTCGCCGCTGCGTCCGGAAACGCTAGCGCGACTGGCCGAAAGGACGCCGGGAGAGGCCGCCGAGATGCTCGGGCGGCTTCGCTCCGTCGGCGTGATCGAGCCGATCTGGGCACGCGGCAGGTCTTTCCGGTTCACCCGCGAGAGCCACAACGAGCTGGGGACTCGAGTCCGGTCTCGGAGGACCGCCGTAGGCGACCACTGGTCTCGGCTCCACTCGTACCTCATGGACTCTGAGCCGGAGATCAAGCGGGAGACCGCGGCAGAAGTGCTTGCGGTGACCCCCGCGAA
This sequence comes from Chloroflexota bacterium, assembly GCA_037147135.1. GTDB lineage: Bacteria > Chloroflexota > Limnocylindria > Limnocylindrales > CSP1-4 > CAIYQJ01. The sequence continues at coordinate 103 of JBAWVU010000336.1, read as the reverse complement.
CGCGAGCCGTCTTCTCTCGACGTTCGTCAAGCAGCGCAAGCTCGAGTTCGTCGGTGGCACGCGACGGGGGCGCGACGTCCGCTACAGGCTGGCGAAGCCGTAG
>JBAWVU010000335.1:0-3419 GCA_037147135.1 Chloroflexota bacterium | reverse complement strand
ACGCGGAGACGGCGGGCCGCCGCGGGCGACAGGGTTCGCGTGCTTCTCATTGGCCGGCCACACCTGACGAGGCAGAGGAGGCCCTGAAATGAGATCGACGCTCAAAATGACTACCGACATCCCCGCATCCATCATGACGCCAGACAGCGTCGAGACGCGGCTGGGTACGCTGAAGTTCTTCGACGGCTTCCCTGACGAGGCGACCGTACAGAAGGTCTACGACAACCTCGACTTCCAGCGCGGCGTGCAGGCGTTCCTCACCGCGCTGCCGGCGGCCGACATGTGCGCCCTGCGCGAAGGCTATCGGACCGTCGGACCGGACAACCAGACCCTGCTCGTCACCGAGTCGCTGATGGACTCGCACCTGCTGTACTTCGTGGCGAACACCGAGACCGTCTACAACATGGCCTGGCTCGATACGAAGGACGGCCCCCTGGTCGTCGAGATCCCGCCCGGCGTGCTCGGCTTCATGAGCGACTTCTGGAGCCGCTGGGTGACCGATGTGGGTAGGGTCGGCCCCGACAGGGGCGCCGGCGGCAAGTACCTGCTCCTTCCGCCGGGCTACGCGGGCGCGGTGCCCGACGGCCACTTCGTGCTGCGCTCGCGCACATACGGCAACGCCATCATCTTCCGGGGCTTCGTGGAGAAGGGCGACCTCCAGGGCGCCGTCGAGAACATCGAGCGGCACTACCGCGTCTACCCGCTGGACCGCGCGGCGGACCCCCCCGCCATGGACTTCGCGAAGGTCTCCGGGAAGTACATCAACACGATCCCGCCCTCCGACGCCTCGCTCTTCGAGCTCGTCGCCACCGTCGTCCGGGAAGAGCCCCTCGATGCCGTCGACCCGGAGACCCGCGGCCTGCTCGCCGCGATCGGCATCCGGAAGGACCAGCCGTTCGCGCCCGACGCGCGGATGCAGGCCATCCTCGCCGAAGCTGCCGCAGTCGGAAACGCCACCGCTCGCGCCATCCTCTTCAGCACGCGGGAGCCAGACCTCTACTACTACCCCAATAGCACATGGACGATGGCTTACTAAGCCGACGACACCGAGTTCTCGCCGGGCGGGGTGCTTGATCTCGATGCACGGACGTATTACTTCAGCGCCACCTGTCAGATGAGCCCCGCGATGTGGGTGAAGATGGTGGGCGCCGGCTCGCAGTACGCCAGCGCAGAACACGACGCCGCGGGCCGGTACCTGGACGGCGCCAAAACCTACCGCCTGCACCTGCCGCCGAACATCCCGGCGAAGGACTTCTGGTCGGTGCTCGTGTACGACCCCCAGACGCGCTCGATGCTCCAGACCGACCAGCGGTTCCCCAGCCTCAGCAGCCAGAAGCAGGGCATCGTCGTCAATCCCGACACTTCGGTGGACGTCTGGTTCGGCCCGGAGCCTCCCGCGGGCAAGGAGAGCAACTGGATCCAGACGGTGCCCGGCAAGGGGTGGTTCACCTTCCTGCGGCTCTACGGCCCTCTCGAGCCGTGGTTCGACAAGACCTGGCGGCCCGGGGAGATCGAGCCGGTCGGGTGAAACCCGCCGGGACGACCCGGCGATCACGGAGATCAGGCGAGCGGAGGAGAGGCGACCATGGGCACCACCGAGCAGGCGACTCCGGAGCGCGGCCACGGGACGCCCGCGGCATGCACGACCCCCGACAGGATCGAGACGCGCATCGGCACGCTCGACTTCACCGACGGCATGCCGAGCCCGGGCACGCTCGAGAAGGTCTACGACCACCTGGACTTCGTGCACGCCTTCGACGCCTTCGTCAACGCGTTCCAGGGCGTCAACACGCACGGCCTCCACCGCGGCTTCCTCGACGCCGGTATCGGCGACAACGAGCTCCTCATCTATCCCGAGCTGATCGACTCGTCGTCCCTGTTCCTGACGGCCAACGCGGACACGGTCTACGCTGGCGGCTTCCTGGACCTCAGCGACGGTCCCGTGGTGCTCGAGACGCCGCCCCGGTTCCTCGGCGCGATCAACGATTACTGGGGCGGCTGGGTGATCGACGTCGGTGCGCCCGGCGCCGATCGCGGCCTCGGCGGCAGGTACCTGATCGTGCCGGACGGTTACGACGGTCCCCTGCCCGAGGGCGGCTTCTTCGTCGCCCGATCGCGGACCATGCACCTCCTGCTGTTCGGCCGCCTGTTCCTCCAGGACGACGACCCATCGCCCGCGGTCGAGTCGCTGCGCGCGCACATGAAGGTCTACCCCTACGTGGCCGGCGGGGTCGGCACGCCCTTCGCCGCGTTCCTCCGCGGAGAGGCCCGGCTCGGGGCCGTCGCGCCGCCTCCCGAGACCGTCTTCCACGAGGGCACGGTGGTGGACACCATCCCGCCCAACGACTACAGCTACTACGAGTGGCTCGACGAGGTCGTACAACAGGAGCCGGTGGGCTCCCTGGACCCCGAGCTGATGGCCCCGATCGCGGCGATCGGCATCGTCAAGGGGCAACCCTTCGCGCCCGACGCGCGCATGAGGAGGATCCTCACCGAGGCGGCGCAGGTCGCCAACGCGACCTCGCGCAGCCTCTTCATGCACCCGCGCGACCCGGACTGGTACTACTATCCGGGCTCGGCATGGCTCCCGCTCACGCTGACGATCAGCGGGTACGACTTCACGACCCCGCCTCCGGCGATCGACGGGCCGGTCCGGGACGGCCTGCGCACCCCTACTGGCGTCCGTACCTTCCCCGCGACGGGCTACCGCATGCTCGACGCCCGAACGAACTTCTACTACGGCGTCATGGCCGTCAGCCCCGCGGAGAGCATGCGCCTGAGCGGGATCGGCTCGCAGTACCTCCTGGCCACCATGGATGCCGACAAGCAGTACTTCGACGGCGCGAGGACGTACAGGGTGACGTTGCCCGGGGACATCCCTGCGGCCAGCTTCTGGTCGCTGACGCTCTACGACACCCAGACCCGCTCGATGCTCGCCACACCGCAGCGCTACCCGCGCGCCGGCAGTCAGGGCTACCCGTCACCCGCCGCCAAGCCGGACGCCGACGGCTCCACCACGGTGTACTTCGCTCCCGATCAGCCGAACGGGGTGACACGCGGGAACTGGATCCAGACCGTCCCCGGCAGGGGGTGGTTCGTCCTCCTGCGCCTCTACGGTCCGCTCGAGCCGTTCTTCGACAAGACCTGGCAGCCCGGGGAGATCGAACCGGTCGGTTGAGGCTGACCCGCGGACCGGGCAGCCGTTCCTCATCTTCGGCGGAATCGTCGCGTACTTCGCTCGCAGCGAGGCCACGACCGACGTGGCAGAGGGGGATCTGGCATGGTGTCGAGGCTCAAGATGACCACCGACATCCCCGCGTCGATCACGACGCCGGACAGCGTCGAGACGCGGCTGGGCACGTTGCGGTTCTTCGACGGCTTCCCCGACGACGCCACCGTCCAGACCGTCTACGACAACC
>JBAWVU010000334.1:0-3425 GCA_037147135.1 Chloroflexota bacterium | reverse complement strand
CCGTTTCAAATAAAATAAAACGTAACTACGGTGATGGTGACGGCGACGGCGACGCGCTGGGCACTGCACTGGCCGACGGTGACCCGCTCGGCGCGCGAACGCGGGGGTGCATCGGTCGAGAGCCGAGCCGCGAACGCATCGAGCGCCGCCGGGTCGCCACCCACGACCACCTCGACCCTGCCGGCGAGGTTGCGCACGCTCCCGTCGAGCCCGAGCTCGGTCGCGAGGCGCCAGACGAACGGCCGGAAGCCGACGCCCTGCACGACACCCTCGACCACGAAGCCCCGGACCCCGCGCGGCGCGGCTGCCCCAGGCGGTGCGGTCGCGAGCGCCGCGTCGAGCGCGATCCCGACCGCCCCGGCCTCATGCATCGCCGGCCTCGGCGGATGCGCCGGCCGGCCGGCGCTGCTCCGGCCCGGTGAGGATGGTGAAGATGCCGGTCATGACCCCGTTCCGCTCCTCGATGTCCACGAGGATCGCACTGTAGACGCGATGGATCAGGGGCGCGCGGAGGGCGCGCCCCCCGGACAGACCGGGCCGTCCGGCACCGCGGGCGACGCTACCGCTGCTGTGCCCGGCCGCGTGCGACGTCGCCGCCGCGGAGCCCCGCCGCCGTGCCCCGCCGCGTGCGCCGGCGTCGCCGCTCCCGCGTCCCCGCCGCCCGTCTCGCGTCGCCACCCGTTACGCTGGTGTCGATGCGAGATCTCCTGGCACGCGCGCTCGACACGGCACAGGTCCGCGGCGCGACCTACGCGGATGCCCGCCACGTCCACCGGCTCGAGGAGAACCTCACCGTCCGGTCGGGGCGGGTCAACGCCGCGTCGTCGTCCGAGACCGAGGGGATCGGGGTCCGCGTCATCGTCGACGGCGCGTGGGGGTTCGCTGCGTCCGCCTTCATGGACCGTGACGAGGTCGACCGCGTCGCGGCCGACGCCGTGAGGATCGCGCGCGCCTCGGCCACTGCGCTCCGACAGCGCGTCCGGCTCGATGCGCGGGCACCCGTCGTGGGTCGGTACGAGACGCCGGTCGTCGAGGATCCGTTCGCCGTCCCCATCGAGGCGAAGCTCGCCGACCTCCTCGCCGCCGACGAAGCGATGCGCCGCGTGAAGGGCGTCGCCTTCACCGAGTCGCTCTTCCAGGCGCAGCGCGAGCGCAAGACCTTCCTCTCGACCGAGGGAACGCGGGCCGAGCAGACGATCACCCACGTGGGCGCCGGGATCGAGGCGAACGCCATCGATGGCGACGAGCACCAGCGCCGCAGCTACCCCGACGCCGGCGGCGGCTTCCAGGCCGCCGGGTACGAGTACATCCGCGGGCTCGACCTCGCGGGTCACGCCGAGCGGCTGGCCGAGGAGTCCGTCGAGCTCCTCACGGCGCCCCAGCTGCCGGCCGGCCGCAGGACGATCGTCCTCGACCCGTCGCAGCTCTACCTCCAGCTCCACGAGAGCTGCGGCCACCCGACGGAGCTCGATCGCGTCTTCGGGACCGAGGCGAGCTACGCCGGGACCAGCTTCCTCACGACCGACCTCCTTGCGCGCGGGTTCCGCTATGGATCGGACCTCGTCGACATCGTCGCGGACGCGACCGCGCCCGGCGGCCTCGGGACGTTCGGGTGGGACGACGAGGGCGTGCCGGCGCAGGCGGTGCCGCTCGTGAAGGAGGGGATCTTCGTCGGCTACCTCTCATCGCGGGAGACGGCGCCGATCATCGACCGGGCGAGCGGGGGCGCCATGCGCGCCGACGGCTGGAACCGGATCCCGCTCATCCGGATGACGAATGTCAACCTCCTGCCCAGGCCCGGGATGAGCCTCGAGCAGATCGTCGCCGACACCGACGACGGTCTCTACCTCGCGTCCAACCGGAGCTGGAGCATCGACGACCGAAGGCTCAACTTCCAGTTCGCCACCGAGGTCGCCCGCGAGATCGTCGGCGGGAAGCTCGGACGGCTCTACCGGAACGCCACGTACACCGGGATCACGCCCGAGTTCTGGCGCTCCTGCGACGCGGTCGGGGACGCCAGCAGCTGGGTCATGCTCGGGACGCCCAACTGCGGGAAGGGCGAACCGTCCCAGACCGGTCACGTCGGCCACGGGGTATCGGGCGCCCGGTTCCGCGACGTCCAGGTGGGGGTCGGGAAGTGGTGAGGCCGGCGATCACCGACGGGGCGGCGCTCCTCGAGATCGGTGACCGGATGCTCGCGTATGCCGAGGCCGAGGGCGCGACGGGCGCGGAGGTGCTCGCGATCCTCGGAGACGGCGCGCTCACGCGGTTCGCGAACAGCGAGATCCACCAGAACGTCGCCGAGTCGAACGTCCACGTGAGCCTCCGCTTCGTCCTCGGCGGGCGCCAGGGGGTCGCGTCGACCGATCGACTCGACGACGCGTCGCTCCGGCGGCTCGCGGAAGGCGCTCGCCGGATCGCGGAGGTCTCCGCCGAGCGGGAGGATGGCGTCGCGCTCCCCGACCCGGGACCGATCCCGGCCGTGCCCGGCGCCCTGAGCGTCGCCACGGCCGACGCGACGCCAGAGCTCCGGGCGGAGGGCGCGCGGGCGGTCATCGCCGCGGCCGACGCGGCGGGCGTCACCGCGTACGGCTCCTTCGCGACGGAGATGGAGACGGTCGCGGTCGTCAACTCCCGCGGCGTGCGCGCGGCCGGGTCGCGGTCATCGTCCCACCTGCTCACGGTCATGATGGGGCCGGGCGGCGGCAGCGGCTACGCGGAGGAGGCGGCGGTCGACGTCTCCACGATCGACGCGTCCGCGATCGGTCGCGAGGCGGCGGAGCGTGCCCGCGCGTCACGCGACGCGATCGAGGTGGAGGCCGGCGACTACCCGGTCGTGCTCGAGAGCTACGCCGTCGGCGACATCACGGACACGCTCGGCTACCTCGGGTTCTCCGCGCTCGCGGTGGAGGAGGGTCGCTCCTTCGCGGAGCCGGGGCGAAGGATCGGGTCCGACCTCGTGACGATCTGGGACGACGGCACCGACCCGGGGGGCCTGCCGATGCCGTTCGACTACGAGGGCGTGGGCAAGGAGCGGATCTCGCTCGTCGAACGGGGCGTCTGCCGCGACGTCGTCTACGACGCGCAGACGGCGGCCCGGGCGGGTCGACGGTCGACAGGCCACGGCCTTCCCGCCCCGAACACGTTGGGCCCGTTCCCGCTCAACATGTTCATGGCCGCCGGCACGACCCCGCGCGACGAGCTTATCGGCGGCATGGAGCGCGGCCTCCTCGTCACCCGATTCCACTACACGAACCCCGTGCACCCCAAGCTCGCCATCGTCACCGGCATGACGCGCGACGGGACCTTCCTCGTCGAGGGTGGGAGGGTCGTCGCGCCCGTGAAGAACCTCCGCTACACCCAGAGCTACCTCGAGGCGCTCGCCGGCGTGGAGGCGGTCTCGATCGAGCGACGGCTCGTCAAGG
>JBAWVU010000333.1:0-3431 GCA_037147135.1 Chloroflexota bacterium | reverse complement strand
GCCGGGGACGTGGCCTCCATGGAAGCGGGAGTCGGGACCGCGGTGCCGCTCACGCCTTCGGTGCAACCCGTGAGGACGAGCGCCAGCAGCACGACGACCGCGACCCGCACCGACAGATCGTACGGCGAGCGGCCGAGACGGCGTCCGACCGCACCATGCCCCGACCCACGGGGCGGAGGCCGCAGGGCGGCCCCCGTCGCCGCGCTGTCGCAGCTGTCGGTCCGACTCAAGACGCCGCGCGAGGCGCGGCGTTGCGTCGCCCACGCCGTCGCCACGGGGTTCCTTACCGGATGCCGGGGATGAGGCGGGCTCGGCCCTTGCAGTACTCGGCGTAGCTGCTCCCGAGCTCGGCACGGAGTGCGGCCTCTTCCACCCTGATCCGCCACACGAGTACGATCGCCGGCAGCACGGCCAGCGCCACGGCACTCGCCAGGCCGCCCAGGGTGAGGCCCAGGCCGAAGAGCAGGATCAGCAGGCCGAGATACGAGGGGTGGCGGAGGTAGCGGTACGGCCCGGCAGCGATGATCTCCTGCTCCGGCCGGACGACGACGGTCGTGAAGGACCGGCCCAGCGTGAGCACCGCCCACCCCCGCAGCAGCATGCCCGTCCACGCGATGACGAGTCCCACCTGAGCCGCAGGATCGGATCGGGGAGGCTCAGTACGGGGTGGATGGCGAGCACGAGGCCGGCGATGAAGCCGGCGAGGACCCCGGCGGTGACCAACAGCGATGAGCCCGCGTCCTGCCTGGTCTTCCACGCACCCGAGCGGAGGTCCCGGGCGGTCAGGACCCGCTCGCCGACGACCCAGACCGCGATGGTCACCCCGCACAGGATCTCGGGGATGAGCTGCGAGAGAACCAGCGTCACGCGCCACAGTGTGTGCGCCCCACGACCCGGACGCTTCCCGACGAGCTGGCCGACCGTCTGCCCCCGGCCTTGCTGGGGATCGCGTGGGTCCCGTGGCGACGGAGTCCCGGACCGATGCTCCTTCCTCGCGTCCCGCGAGCTGTCAGTTGACCGCCCTGGACCCTGACCGGTCGCGGATCCGACGGCCGAGGACGACGCCGGCGCCGAGTGCCGGCAGGAGGATGCAGACGAGGATCACCACGGCGATGATCGACGCGACGACGATCTTCTCCTCCGGGAGGGCGACGCCGAGGTGACCGATCCCCAGCGCGATCATCACCCGCGCGGGGACCGCGAAGCCGAGCACGGTCCCCGCGACGAAGAGGCGGGAGCCGCGGCCGGCCTGGCTTGCGAGCCCGCACATGAGTCCAGCTACAGCGGCGACGGACGCCGGCGTCGCGACCATCGTCGAGAGCCCGAAGAGAGTGGAAGATCCGGGGATCAGCAAGGACACGGCGAACGGCACCGGCCCCACAAGCGCGAGTCCGACGAGCCAGCGGCCGACGTCGGTTCGTCGCTCGATCCAGCCGAGTCGCAGCGCGACGAGGACGGTGAGCAGCGGGACGATCTCGAGCAGCGCCGTCACCGGCTCGAACCACTGGCGGCCGTCGAAACGGACCCCGGACACCTGCCAGAACAGGGGGAGTGCCGCCTCGACTCCGAGCAGGGGCAGCAGCAAATGCCAACCGATGGTGGCCCGTCGCCCGGTCATCGTTAGCCCCGCGATCAGGACTCCTCGCGCGGCTCGGTCTCGCCAGTGGCTCGGCGCGGTCCCGGCGGCCAGCAGGGAGCCGCCAGGTCCAAGCCTTCCGTGTACACGTGGATCATCTCGCCGAGGGGAAGCGGCTCAACGCGGATCGTGGTGCCAACGGGCACCGGCACTGGTCGGTGGGCGGGGCTGGTCGACGTGTGGGGAGATCGCCAGGATGGTGCCGCAGCACGCGCTCCAGCTCCTCGGCCGTGAGCCCGCGTCCGAGTCGCCGCTGCGAGTCCTCTTCGGCACCTGTGACGAGCACCTGCCAGAGGCGCTGTTCAGGCGGGCACGGCGATCATGGCGTCACGCCGAGCGACGTGAGCAGCAGGGGAGCAAGCGACTGAGTTCAAGCTGCCAGCAGGGCCATGTGTGGCCGCCCGCTCCGAATGCCTCGACGGTGACCGGGATCTTCAGCGCAGCGAGCTGATAGACGAAGGTGTCGCCCTGGGTCGCGGTGCTCGCGGGATCAATGGGGCTCCATGCCACCGTCACCATGGCGGACCCGGCTTGTCCAACGGGACATAGGCACCACCGTTGCTCGCCAGCAACTTGTACGGCCCAGTCACGCCGTAGCCATAGACCACAGAATCCGGGTCTCGAACATCAATGTAGTTCGAGATCCTCGAATCCTCTACATAGATACGTCCGCCGCCATCGTCATAGATCTCCTTGATGGTCGAGTCATATATCTCCAATGTTGAGATCGGGTCATAGCTGATGCCCGCATTATCGATAATGCCGAGATCAGCCCCATTGGAGTTGTAGAGCCTGAGGCGGACGAAACCCCAGATACGACCCCACGTTTCGTCAAGGCGGGAATTCTTCACTGTCAGCGATGAATTGTCACACGGTATGTCCCAAGTCATGTCTGCGTAGTATTTCCCACCTCCGTGTTGTTCACTTCCGACTCCCGGCTCACCCACGTTCCTCAGTTCGCAGTCGACATATCCAGGGCTGAACTTGCGTATGATCCAGCCAAACCCGAATCCGCTGGGAGTGTCCAGGACCGTAACATGCGTATTGGGCATCAGGGTGATGTCGCGTTGATAGATGTACGAATCGTGCACGCCTACTGTCGTGTTCGGCCAAAGGTCCGATATCGTCCAATCCGTCCATTGGCGTACGGCAGGTAGCTTGAAGGTGTAGGTCCCTTCCGGTGGGAAGATCTCGAACCACACTTCATGTGCTTGCGATACGCGAACGTGGGTATCGTGGGTGTCACTGAAGAAGGTGACTCTCACTGTAGAGTAGTTGATGGCACTGTAGTCGACGGATCCGCCTATGGATGTCCATGGATCCCCGATGAAGTGGTCGAACTTGACGGTTGAGCCATCGTCATATTGCCAGTTGGCAAAGTAGGGATTCCCCATGAAGGAGTAAGAGTCCTTGATGATCAAGGTCCCGCCCTTCATGATCTCCAGCCGGGTTTGATCGGGTTCTGGCTGTCTCCAGAGCATGAGCGAATCGGTGATGGTCAATGTCCCGAAGACCTGGATGTTCTTTCGCTGGACGGGCTTGACGATGATGATGTTGTTGTCGAATGTGGCGGTTGTGCCTGCGGGGACCTGGTAGTTCTCGTCCAGGTAGACGATCTCTCTTGGGTCTCCGGGACGATAGGTAGAACCGTTGGTGGCCGGATCCCAGACTGGCGCCAGGGGGCCTTCACCACCGATGAAGCAGACGTCGCAGTCACCCTCGTACTTGGCACGTGGGCTCGTGATGAAGACGCCGCAGACGGTGGAGCTGCCGTGCACCAGCCGGAGGATGACCC
>JBAWVU010000332.1:0-3435 GCA_037147135.1 Chloroflexota bacterium | reverse complement strand
TCGCGCAGCTCCGGCGCGTACGACTCGTCGCCGTGGAGGGCGCCGAGGTCACGGTAGGCGCCGACGACGATCTCCCCGAGCGCCGCGTGCTCCCCCGGCCGGGCTTCGCGGACCTCGATCGTCATGCCGCCATCCTCGCACGGTGCCGGATCGGGGGACAGCGCCTCAGGGGCCCGGGGGGTATCCTCGCCGCGAAGCCCGGCCGCAGGGGGGCGCTCGCACGAGGGACCGATGTCGAACCGCGTCAGCTCCAGCACAGTCCGGCGGCACCTCGCCGGCCTCGCAGCCATCGCCGCCGCGGCAGTGCTCACGGCCGCCTGCTCGAGCGGCTCCGCGACCCCAGCGCCGTCCGTCGCCGCCTCGCTCGCCGGCGGGTCTCCGGCGTCGTGCCCCGACCTCGCCGCGGTCGCGGCCGCGACGACGGCGGCGCCCCAGTGGCTCGCGACCGGGTCGGTGTCGTTCACCCCGCCCATGTCGGAGAGCGCCGCCACCGCGAATGCGACCGCCGTCCTCGCGTTCTCGCACATCAAGCCGGACCAGGGCGCCCTCAACGCGACGTTCTCCGGGATCGCGGCGGGCGGCCTCGCGTCGTTGTCGATGATCTCCCACGCCCAGGACCACTACGTGTCCGCGTTCGGGTCGCAGGGGTGGCTCCACTCGACGGTCCCGGAGGGGACGCATCAGGTGACCGACCCGATCATCGTCGCCCTGGCGGACGCCGGCCTCGAGCCCACGACGAGCGCGCCGCAGGTCGATCTGCCGGGCTCGGCGCCGTGCGTCCTCGCGTTCCGGGCCACCACGCCGGCCCCGGCGAGGGTCCTGACGGTCTCGTCGATCCCGACCGCGGTGGTCCAGTACGTGGTCATGCGCGTCGACCCGGCCACGGCACTCCCGCAGTCGATCGCGTTCATCGCCGACGCGGCCTCGGTGAAGGCAGGAGACCCCAGCGTGACCGTCCTCTCGATGGACTTCGCCTCGTCGGTCACGATCCCCACGCCGGACGCCGCGTTCATCATCGAGGTCGGATCGCCCGGCGCGTCGATCCCGAACGCGCCGGATTCGCTGCCCGGCCTCCCGCTCCCCTGAGTCGTCGCGCGGTATCCTCGGTCTCATCCCGAGCTGGCAGTGAGGCACACACCCCGGAGGAGGAACCATGGCTGACCGGATCCGTAACGTGACCGCACCGCGCATGCTGGCGGCCGCGGCGGCCGTCGCGCTCGTCGTGGCGGGCTGCTCCGGGGGTGGGGCGACGCCGGCGCCGAGCGCCGCAGCATCCGCTGCCGCCGCGTCGTCCGTCCCGGCCGCCACGCCGGCGCCCACCGCCGCCCCGTCGGTCGCGGTCGCGACCCAGGTCCCCACCGGGTCGTGCGTGGACGTGGCGAAGCTCGGCGAGGCCATGAAGAACGTGGACCACTACATGGCGACCGCGAAGATCTCCGTCGCGCTGCCGGGGACCTCCGTCGGCGGTGAGGGGTTCTCGCTGGAGATGACCCTCTCCTTCCAGAAGCCGGACCGGATGCACATCAGCACCGGCGGGCTGTTCGACTCGATCACGATCGGCCCTGACACCTGGGTCTCGATGCTCGGGAGCGACCAGTGGGCGAAGAGCGACGCGAGCGACTCCTCCAGCTCCTCGGATATCTTCGGCTCCGCCTTCGATTCGAGCGGCCTCGAGCCTCTCGCCGTGATCCCCCTGGACCTCGACCTCCCCGGCGATTCGCCGTGCGTCGTCGGCTACACGGTGAGCATCCCGCCGGTGGTCTCCGGCGGCGAGGGCAACCCGCTCGGCCAGCTCGGCGACGCCGCCGCGTTCGTCGTCCGCGTCGACCAGGGGACCGGCCTTCCGCAGTCGATGGCGTTCATCCTCGACCCGACGAAGGCGCAGGCGGGCTCCCCGATGTCGATGGTCTTCACGTTCGACTACCAGACGCCGGTCGACATCCAGCCGCCGGACCCGTCGAAGATCGTCGAAGGCGGCGGGATCCCCTTCCCGTCCGGGATCACGATCCCGTCGTTCGATATCCCGTCGTTCGAGATCCCGTCGATCAACCCCTGACCCGTCCTGGCCGCCCGCCCCGGTGGCACGGCGGCCCGCGCGCTACGGGACCGGGATCACGCCCCCGTCCACGGGCGGCAGCTCGGGTGAGGGCTCGGGCGTCGTGTCCGGCGCGGGGTCCGGCTTCTTGCCGATGAGTGTGAGGCCGTCGACCTTCCTGTAGCGCGACGTGAATGTGTCGACGCGGATGACCTTGCCGTTCTTGTCCTTGACGGTCCGGGTCACCGCGGTGTCCATCCCCGCCGTCGGGTACTCGAGCCGATTGGCGGTGCCCGGCGGCAGCGTCGTCGTGTAGCGGGTGAAGTCGCCGGCGGCGACGTAGTTGGTCACCACCGGCTTCGAGAACTCGACGGTGCGACCCGTGGGGACGCTGTAGAAGTCGAACCGGACGACGCCGGGCGATGCGAAGCCACGGATGAGGACCGGGTACTCCGTGTCGTTCCGCCAGCGCACCGACCGACCGCTGTTGCTGCCGCTGAGCCAGACCGTCGCGTCGAGGCCGAGCGGATACCGCGAGATGTAGTAGTAGTGGGCCTCGCGCTCGAGGATCTCGAACCCGGCGCGCACCGCCGCGTTGAAGAGCGTCGTGGAACACGAGCAGATACCGCCGGCGAACGCACCCGTCGGCGCCGTGTGGCCGTTGATGATCGCCCCGCCGGCCCGGTATCCCTGCTCGACCGTGGGGATCCCGACGACCTTCCAGAAGTCGAACTCCTCGCCCGGCCCGATGACGGTCCCATCGATGACCTTCGTCGGGATGGTGATGTTCGCGGCGAAGCCGTTGCGTTCGCTCACCTCGTACTTCGTCGTCCACGTGGAGATCCGCTTCATGAGCGGTGCGGCCGCCCGCGCCTCGGCCGTTGTGAGAGCCGGGCGGACGGGGGTGTACGCGATCGTCACCGGAACGGTCTTCGCGGCGGGGTCCGCGGCCCGCGCCAGGAGCGCCTGCGCGACACGCGACGCCGTGGCGACGGGGTCGAGCGTGCGACCCTCCGTGGCGGCAGTCGCGCCGACGATCTTCCCGTCCTTGCCGAGGAGGAACGTCGCGCTCTTCGCCGGGCGGTCCACCTTGGGGGCGAGCTTCGCGATGAGGGTCGCCGCCTTCGCCGTGTCCACGATCGGCCCGTACGACCCGTCGGGGCGGTAGCCGAGCGAGACCCAGCCCCGGACGTTCGCGGCAGAGATCCCCCAGCGATCCTTGCCCTCTGCGAGCTGGAGGACGCCCTGCATCCGTCCGGCGGCGACGACCGCGTCGTACGCCTCGGCCGTCGTGACGACGGGCTCCACGGGGATGTACATGGGGGTGACGGTCAGCCGCGCCGGCGCGTCCGTGTTCGAGAGTGCGGTCACGATCGTCGACGTCGCGGCCGCGACGTCGA
>JBAWVU010000331.1:0-3439 GCA_037147135.1 Chloroflexota bacterium | reverse complement strand
CGAAGGTCCCTCTACGGTGCCCCTGACCGTCGACCGGTCCCGTAGCATGGCCGCCTGATGGAGGCGCCCGCGCGACGAGGGATCCCGGTGCTCCGCGAGCTCGGCCCGATCCAGCGCGTCCTCTTCGTCGCGACGATCGTGGCCGCGATCGTCGGGGTCTTCCTCGACGTCGTCATGCACGTCGACCCGTCGATCCTCTTCATCGTGACGGCGATCGGGATCCTCGGGCTCGCGTGGGTCGTGGGCCTGGGGACCGAGCGCCTGGGGTCCGTGGCGGGGCCGCAGGTCGGCGGGATCCTCAACGCGACGTTCGGCAACATCGCCGAGCTCATCATCGCGTTCTTCGCCCTCCGGGCCGGCCTGCTCGACGTCGTGAAGGCGTCGATCACCGGGTCGATCATCGGGAACCTCCTCTTCGTCCTCGGGGCGAGCATCCTCATCGGTGGCCTGCGGAACGGCACCCAGGTATTCGACCGGCGCATCGCGGGCTCGAACGCGGCGCTGCTCGTCCTCGCGGCGGTCGGGCTCTTCATCCCGGCCGTCTTCAGCGCGTCGACCGATGTCGCCTCCCACGACCGCGTCGTCGCCGAGTCTTCCCTCGTCGCGGTCGTCCTCATTGGCTGCTACGTGCTCGCGCTCGTCTACCAGTTCCGGCATCCGGCGGAGACTCTCGGCGGACACGAGGCGAGCCAGGGACACGGGGGGCCCGCGTGGAGCGGGAGGATCGCCATCGGGGTCCTCCTCGTCGCGGCGGCGCTCCTCGCCATCCTCTCGGAGGCGCTCGTCCGGTCGATCGAGCCGTTCATCGCGCAGTTCGGGCTCTCGCCGTTCTTCGTGGGCGTGATCCTCATCCCGACGATCGGCAACCTCTCGGAGCACTTGGTCGCCGTGCAGCTCGCGTGGCGGGACAAGATCGAGTTCTCGCTCGCCGTCTCGTTCGGGTCGAGCCTCCAGGTCGCCCTCTTCGTCGCGCCGGTGCTCGTTCTGCTCGGGCTCGTCGTCGGCCAGCCGATGGACCTCGCGTTCCCGGCGCTCGAGGTCGCCGCGGTCGGAGTCGCGGTGGCGATCAGCGCGCTCGTCGCGCTCGACGGGGAATCGAACTGGCTCGAAGGCCTCCTCCTCGTCGCGATCTACGCGATCCTCGCGGTGACGTTCTTCGAGCTCGTCTGACCTCCCGGGCGTGTCGGCGTCGTCCCCGGTGCGTGCGCGCACCGGAGAAGTCGGCGGGACACGATCGCTGCGCTGATGGTCGTCCGGCTGGCCCCCCGCTGATCGTGCTCAGCGCGGATCCCGCGCCGGCGCGGGCGCCCGACAGGGCGACTGCCGCCACTTGACCGGGCACCTTGCAGAGGTACTGACAGAAGTACCATCAGTCGCGCCGAAGGTCCCATCCGCGAAGCGTGTGCCTCGCCCTTCGGTATCGAGACCACAAGGGCACGGATCGTCCGCGACGGCGAGGAAGGCCGCACCGGACGCGACATGCGCCGATCCATGACGGAGGCCGCCGTCCCTGGTGATCGTCAGCCGCGCCACCCGTCGGTCCCGGAAGCGACCGTCACATGGGGAGAAAGCACCGATGCTACGGATCAAGGCGCTCGTGTCGCTCGCGACGGCGGCGCTGCTGGTCGGCGCGCTCGCCGGCCCGGCGCTCGCATCAGATCCGCGGGGCAAGCCTGGCGGCGCTGGACCGACCACGATCACCTGGACGGGTCAGGGGGCGACGGGCGGCGCCCTGAAGAGCGAGATCTGTCCGTCCAGCGACTCCATGCCGGCCGGGATCGACCCGGACAGCTACCTGCACTGGGTCTTCACCAGCGGCGGCGGTTCCGCCGTCAGCGATCCGCCTCCGACCCTGACGCTCGGCGGCACCGGGTCGGGCACGTACGGCGCGTCGAAGGTCACCGGCGGCGCGTTCCACTTCTTCACGCCCTACTTCACGCCCGACCCTGCGATGCTGAGCGCGAAGGCGTCATTCACGATCCTCAAGACGGGCCGCGGCGCGTGGAACCTCGTCATCGGCAACGGCTGCCCCGGCGGTGGCGGACAGGGCGTGGACCTCACCATCACGAAGACGGCGAACCCGACCTTCACGCGCACGTACACCTGGGACATCAGCAAGGCCGTCGACAAGACGCTCGTCGAGCAGTTCGGTGGGACGGCGACGTTCAACTACACGGTCCATGAGTGGCAGACCGGCTTCGTCGACAGTGACTGGGCGGTCACCGGGGACATCACGATCTCCAACCCGAACGACTGGCAGGATGTCACCCTGACCAACCTGGCTGACGCCGTCGACAACGGCGGCGTCTGTACGGTCGACGCGGGTCCCTACACCGTCCCGGCGGGCGGCTCGATCGACGTCGGCTACGCGTGCGCCTACGCCTCCGCGCCGACGTCCTCGAACGGCACGAACACAGCGACCGCGACGTGGGATCCGGCCGCCTACTCCACCCCGAACGGTTCGGCGGTGGGCACGGCCGACTTCGAGTTCACGACGCCGACGACGACCGTCAACAAGACGGTGACGATCACGGACACGTTCAGCGGCGCGACGACGGCGCTCGGCACGCTGACCGCCACGGATGCCGCGCAGTACGCCGCGGCTACCTTCACGTACGCGCGGACCGTCAACGTGCCCACGTGGGACTGCGTCGGCTACGACAACACCGCGCGGATCGTCGAGACCGGCCGGTCGGCCAGCCAGGCCGTCATGGCCTGTGGCCCGGCGAAGACCGGTGCCCTCACGATGGGCTTCTGGCAGAACAAGAACGGCCAGGGGATCATCCAGACCGCAGGCCCGTCGACCGGCGTCTGCGACAGCACTCCGTGGCTGCGGCAGTACGCACCGTTCCAGGACCTCTCCGCCGCGGCCACGTGCTCCCAGGACGCGATCTACGTCACCAACGTCATCAAGGCCGCCAACGCCGCCGGCGCATCGATGCACGCGATGCTCAAGGGCCAGATGCTCGCGACCGCGCTCGACGTCTACTTCAGCAGTCCCGCCCTCGGCGGGAACATGATCAACGCCCCTGCCCCGATCGGCGGCGTGGCGATCGACCTCACGAGGATCTGCACCGACCTGACCTGCACGTCGTTCGAGGACTCGAGCTCGGCCTTCGGCGGAACGCCCAAGACCATCAACGAGATGCTCGCCTACGCCGCGAGCCAGTCGAACGTCGGCGGCTCCATGTGGTACGCCAACGTGACGGCCACGCAGGAGCTCGCGAGGGACGCTTTCGACGCGATCAACAATGCTATGACGTTCGGTCCGTAGCAGCTGCTGCAGTCGCAAGCGCGAGGAGGCCCCGGCCGCGACGGTCGGGGCCTCCTCCTCGTCGCGAGAAATGAGACGGAACGCGCCGGGTCTCCCTTGATGCTGTGGCAGCCGGCTCTCCATCGGGCGGCCCCGCGATCGATGGCGCGCCACACCACTGCGCGT
>JBAWVU010000330.1:0-3451 GCA_037147135.1 Chloroflexota bacterium | reverse complement strand
ATTGTGGCCGGCTCGCGGTCCGCGATGGACGCGCAGGTCCTCGATCAGCCGGCGTCGGCGCGTGAAGCTCCCGGGCATCGTCGCGGAGGCTCTGGAGCTCCAGCGACTCCCGGGCGTGGCGATCGAGATGTCCGGCGACGAGCGATGCCGCGAGCTCTACGAGGCCTTCACGCGCCCCCATGCCCGGTGGCGCCTGATCCAGAACAAGGCCTGGGGGGTCGCGCTGCTCTCGATCCCCGAGCGCTACGACGACTACCTCCACGTCCCGGACCGATCGCATCTCCGCAGGGAAGTCAACCGTGCCACGCGGGCCGGCTTCACGTTCGCCCCGCTTGACCCATTTGCCCGGCTCGATGAGGTGATGGCCATCAACGGCTCGGCCGAGGAGCGCCAGGGCCGGCCGATGCACCCCGCCTACACGGACGAGCAGGCGGTCCGTCACTACTTCGAGGGAGCCAGCGACGTGTTCGGCGTCACCGATGCCGCGGGGCTCCTGCGGGCGTATCTCTGCCTTCGCACGTGCGGGGAAGTCGCGTGCGTCGAGCGTCTTCTCGGGCACGCGGACGCGCTCAGGCAGGGCGTCGTGTGGGTGCTCATCACGGGTGCGATCCGCGAGCTGATCGAGCGCCGACAGGATATGGGTCATCCGACGTGGCTCATGTACGACATGTTCTCGGGCGCGTCCCAGGGGATGCGTCAGTTCAAGACCTGGGTCGGCTTCGAGCCCTACCGGGTCTCCTGGTCCTGGCGGGACTAGTGTCTCGTCCCGCTGATGTCTAGCAGGTAACGGGGATGTTCGCTACGATTCGGGCCATGGCTCATCCTCCCGCTCCAGCGTTGATCGTCGAAGAGGCCGACCGAGGCGCGCTCCGGTCTGCGGTGCGAGCCGCGACGAGCGAGCAGCGAGCGGTGACCCGCGCCCGCATCGTCCTGCGTTCGGCCGAGGGGGCGCCCATCGAGCGTGTCGCCGCCGAGCTCGGCGTGGCGATCATGACCGTGAAGCTCTGGCGTCGGCGGTACGCGGCCACGGGCATCGCGGGCCTCGCCGATGCACCCCGGCCGGGGCATCCGCCCACGTACACCCGCGAGGACCGGGACCGCCTCGTCGCGCTCACGATGGGTCCCCCACCCGATGGGACGACCCACTGGAGCGTCCGCGCGATGGCGCGCCGGACGGGCATGAGCCCCTCGACCGTCCACCGCATCTGGAAGGAGCTCGGGTACAAGCCCCACCGGACGGAGACGTTCAAGTTCTCCACCGATCCAGCCCTCGAGGCGAAGATCCGCGACGTCGTGGGCCTGTATCTCGACCCGCCCGAGGGGGCGATCGTCCTCTCGCTCGACGAGAAGACGCAGATCCAGGCGCTCGACCGGACGCAGCCGATGCTGCCGATGCGCCCGGGACAGGTGGAGCGCCACACCGGTGACTACACCCGCCACGGCACGACCTGCCTCTTCGCGGCCCTCGAGGTGGGCACGGGCAGGGTCACCACGGCGGCCCGCGAACGGCACACCGCGGCCGACTTCCTCGGCTTCCTCCGGCGCGTGGAGCGCGCGTATCCGGACGTCGAGCTCCACGTCGTCCTCGACAACGTGAGCACCCACAGGACGGCCGCCGTCCGCGCCTGGCTCGAGCGGCATCCGCGGATCACCTTCCACTTCACCCCCACCTCGGCGTCCTGGATGAACCAGGTCGAGACGTGGTTCGGCATCCTCACCCGGCAGGCCATCCGGCGAGGCAGCTTCGGGAGCGTCAAGGAGCTCATCGCGGCGATCGAGGCCTTCACCGCCCAGTGGAACGAGGGCTCCAGCCCGTTCACGTGGGTGAAGACCGCCGACGAGATCCTCGCCAAGGCGGTCCGCAAGCCACGAGCGACTAACGAATCGGGACACTAGCGGCTGCCGAGGCTCGCGGACTGGGCCGGGTGGTCGCGAAACCACGCGAGCGTCCGGGCGATCCCTTCGCCGAGGGACACGCTCACGCTGTAGCCGAGCATCCGACACGCAAGCGAGATGTCTGCCTGGGAATGCTCGATGTCACCGAGCCGCGGGAGATCGAAGACCGGATCGACGTCGCGATCGGCCGCGACGCAGACCGCCCTGAGCAGCTCCAGCAGGCTCGTCCGCGAGCCGCTCGCGATGTTGCAGGTCAGGCCTGAGGGGCTCCGTGCCCGCGATGCGAGCAGATTCGCCGCGACCACGTCGTCGACGTACACGAAGTCGCGCGAGATCTCTCCCGAGCCGTTGATGATCGGCCTGCGGCCTTCGAGGACCGCCGTGATGAACCGCGGGACGACGGCGGCGTACTCGGATGCCGGATCCTGGCCGGGGCCGAAGACGTTGAAGTACCGCAGGACGACCGTCTCGACGCCGTGCAGCCGGCCCAGCGAGTGGACGTAGTGCTCTGCGGCGAGCTTGCTTGCGCCGTACGGTGACCGCGGATCGGGCAGCTGGGTCTCCCGGCAGGGGAGCTCCAAGGGGACCCCGTACACGGAGGATGACCCGGCGAACACCACCCGCCGAACGCCATGCCGAGCCGCGGCGAGCATCACCTCGATCGTGCCGCCCGCATTGACATCGTTGGTCATGCGAGGCGCCACAAGCGACCGCGCGACCGACGCGACGGCCGCATGGTGGAAGACGACCTCGCGACCGGTCACCGCCTCATCGAGCGCCGCGGGGTCGAGGACGCTGCCTTCGGTGATCGCGACCCGATCGCCGAAGGGCGCCAGGCGCGATCGTCGTCCCGTCGAGAAGTCGTCGATGACGTTGACCTCGTGACCCTCGGCCAGGAGACCGGCGACGAGATGATGCCCGATGAAGCCGGCGCCGCCGGTGACGGCCGTTCTCATCCTGGCTCCTCCATCTCGCGTCCTGCGGCACGGCCGTCACTCATCGATCGGGCGACGTCGGCGCTGCGAGAGTACCGGGTCCGCCGGCCTTCGAGCAACGCGCCCTCGCGACCTCCTCCACCCGTGCTCGGCGGGACTCGTCCGGTGTACCCTCTCCGCGATGCGCGGACCTGACGTCACGATCATCGTGTCGACCTACGATCGGGCGGACTGGCTGGCCGTTTCCCTGCAGTCGATCCTGACGAGTGCCGCATTCGCCGAGATCCACGGCATCGCGACCAGGGTCATCGTCGTCGATGACGGCTCGCCGACCGATGACTCCAGGCAGATTGCCGAGCGCCTTCGCGTCGACTACATCCGCAACCCGGTGAACGACGGCCGGCGGACGCCGTCCGTGGCCAGGGTCCTCGGCCTGGCGGACGTGGACAGCGCGTACGTCGCCTTCTTCGACGACGACGACGTGATGCTGCCGCGCTGGATCCCGCTCCACGTCGCGGCTCTGCGGGCTGGTCACGACATCTGCTCCTCGAGCTTCTGGCGGACCGACGAGGAGCTCGCGATCATGCGGCGAGTCGTCCCGATGCCGGCCACCATGGGCG
>JBAWVU010000329.1:0-3454 GCA_037147135.1 Chloroflexota bacterium | reverse complement strand
AACCCGTTCCTCCCGACCGCGCCCCCCGCGCGCGTCGCCAATCCCTTCGCCCCGGGCCGCGAAGCGGACGCGTTCAGCGACAGCCCGTTCGCGCCGCCGCCGCGCGTCAAGAACCCCTTCGCCCCGGCGGCCGCGCCCGCGCCCGGGCCGTCGGTCGCCGACCTGCCGCGCAAGCTCGCCCTGCTTTCCCGGGGGCTCCGCGTGTTCGGGAGCTATGCGCGCGTCCTGCTCGTCGACGACGTCCCCGCGGCGTACGCGCAGTTCGGGCCGCTCTCCGCGTACCCTCGTGCGCAGCGGGTCCGCGAGCTCTACTCGCAGCTGCCGGACGCGCCGCTGCCCGCGGTGATCACGTGTGTCGCCACCACGCCCGCGGCGCGCGGGGGCGGGCTCGCGCTCCGGCTCGTCGCCGACGTCTGCGACGATCTCGCCCGCCGGGGGTTCGCCGCGGTCGAGGCATACCCTGAGGCGGGGCTCTCGCCGGACGCGACGAGCGCGGCCACTCCCGCGTTCTGGGCCCGCGCGGGGTTCGCCATCGCCGTGGACGACGAGCGCTACCCGGTCGTCCGGCGCGAGCTCTGAGCCTTCGACCTCAGACCGCGAAGGCGCCGGCGATGAGGTCGATCTCGGTGGACGGCAGGTCGACGGCACGAGCCGCCTCGCGGCAGCCGGCCACCGCATCCCGGACCTCGTCGATGACCGCCTGCGCCTCGGCCGACGAGAGCCGGTAGTAGGGCGCCGTCTCGGCCACCAGGTCGAGGCTCGGCCGGCGGATGCTGCCGTCGATCGACAGCTCGTGCTCCGGCCTGGCTGGCACGGGATTGACGTCGAAGGCCGGTGAGAGACGCCATCCCGCGCGCGTCCGGAGGAACCCGTGGTTGCGCAGGTGATCATCGCGGTGGGCGGTGACGACGTTGAAGACGACGCGCCGGAAGAGCTGTCCGAGATCCTCCTCGATGCGGCCCGGAGCACCGTGGTCGGCGATGGCCAGGGCGATGTCGAGGTAGCTCGCGTCGTCCCGGTCGCGCCTGCCGGTGAGCGTCATGGCCGACGCGTAGAGGCGGCGCGCCTCGCCCGCACGGTCGAAGCGACGCGCTGCGAAGGTGCGGTGCCCGCCGACGAGCCGGAGCAGCCGTCTCTCGGGGACGACGATCCCAGCGCGCTCGGCAAGTCCGTTGAGCACGAACTCCCAGGCTCCGACGTCGTGCCGGTCGCCGTGCGACGGGAACTTGGCAAGCCACAGGTCCCCTGTCTCTCCTGCAAAGGTCGTCTTGGGGCGGGCACCACCCAGGGAGCTCCCGGGCGCCAGGAGCAGGGCCAGGCGCTCCATCTCCCCGGATCTCGCCCCGCGTGACGGGTTCTCGACCTCGCTGGCCGCCTGCTCGAGCTCGCAAAGCCGCGCCATCGGCGGCACGGCATCCGGGCCGTCGACTTCGTCGTCGAGATGGCGGCCCTCCGCGGTGACGAAGCGGAGGGCGCCCATGCGAAGGGCGTCGCTCACCCCGAGGACGAACTCCCACTCCCCGAGGGTCCGCGGTCGCCGCCCTTCCTCGCGCGCCCGGATGGCCTCGCGGCGCTCGAGGAGCGTCCGTCCCCAGCGATCCGGCGCCGTGTCGGTGAAGACCCCGGCGATCGCGCCGTCACGGGGGTACTGGTCGCCGGCGAAGAGGCCGTGCGAGGGGTCGAGGACGAAAGCGTCGCGTCCCGCGAGCCAGTCCGGCTCGTACGCGAAGGCGATGATCGCCCGCGGACCGGCGCCCACCTGGCGAAGGGATCCGATCCTGCGCCGGTCACGGTCGAGCTCGGCGGCGTCGAGCTCGACCGTGACCTCGGAAGGAAGCGCCGAGGTCATTCGCTGCCCTGCCGGGCCGCGCGACGGGGACGCGGTGTCGCTGCGTCCTGGAGGCGTCGACCGACCTCGTCATCCCGCGCCACAAGGTCGAGATCCCCGTCGAGCCCCAGGACGCCGAGGGCGCGGACGAGGACACCGAGTCCGACAGAGAGCTCGCCCAGCTCGAGGCTGTAGAGCGTCATTCGCGAGACGCCTACTCGCTCGGCCATCTCGGTCGCCGACATGCGCCGTCGCCTGCGCGCGAGGCGAAGACGCTCGCCGAGAGCTTGGGCTGCGCGCTGGTACCTGGGGAACGTCGGCAGGGTCTGCTTGCTCATGTCCAATAAGATAGACGATAGCAGCCACTCTGTCCATCCAATCAGACAGATCGTCGATGCGGCAGGGACGGGAAGCGGAGGCCGCGGCACCGGCGGCCCACTTGCCGTGGTGCCCCCGGCGGCCCGCCTGCCGTGGTGCCCCCGGCGGCCCGCACCCGCCGACCAGCGTGACCACCGGCTCTTGAGCTTCGACACGCCCGCCGCGCATCATCCCGGCAGTGCGCTGGGAGGTGCTTCATGGAGCTCCGACTCGGTGGCCTTCTGCTCGTCGGTGTCCTCGTCGCCGCATGTGCCGGGGGCGGCGCCAGTCCCACGGCCGCGCCGTCCACGACCGCTCCCCCACCGAGCGCGACACCGGCAGCTACTGCGGCTCCGTCCGCGCCGGCGCCGCCCCCGAGCGTGTCGCCGCCCGTCACGGCCGCGCCCTCTCCGTCGCCGGCGCCCTCGGCGTCCGACGAGGCCTGGGACCTGCTGTGGGTCAGCCCCTCGACGGGCAGTGGCGGGGTGCCGGAGGCATACGCCCGCCGGATCGAGGCCGACCTCGGCGTCAGCGTGCGCGTCCATGACGCGTGGACGATGAACCTCTCGGCCAGGACCGTGCTCAAGACGCTCCGGGGCATGAACGACGGCATCCTGCTGTCGTCGGGATCCGGGGAGGTGGATCTGCCGGAGCTCGTGCGCGACGCCGAGGTCATCGTCGTGCAGGGCAGCCCGACGGACTCGCCGACCGCGGGTCACCCGTGGGACTACCACTGCCCGGATTACGTCGGCCCGAACCCGGTCTGCGGGTCGAACACCTCGTGCGGCCCGGAGACGTGGGTCCAGTACGAGGCCGACCTGGTCGCGATCTTCGACGAGATCTTCCGGATCCGCGGCGGCCGGCCCGTCATCCTCAGGACGGCCGACATCTACCTGCCGTGGGGAGCGGCCGCGGGCTGGCAGGCCTGCGACCAGGTGCGGATCTGCGCGGCCTGCTTCGGCGAGTTCTCGGACGCCATCCACCGCGCGGCCGCGGCCCGAGGCGTCCCCGTGGCCGGCTACTACGCGGCGTTCTCGGGGCCGAACGGGGACCAGCCGCTGCCGAGCGACTGGACCCGTGACGAGCTCCACCCGTCGGAGATGGGCGCGGTGGCGCTCGCCGGTGTCATGGCCGACCTCGGGTACGAGCCGGTGGCGCCGACCGGCCACTGAGAGCGTCCCGTCACGGGGAGGTCGCGCAACGGTCGCTCCGGACCCGACCTCTCTCGAGGTGGGCGTCGTCGGGGCACGGGGCAGCCGTGTGCTACCG
>JBAWVU010000328.1:0-3458 GCA_037147135.1 Chloroflexota bacterium | reverse complement strand
GCCCTCCAGTCGGCCCGGAAGTACAGCCTGGTGGCGAACTCCGTGAAGTCCGAGATCGTCATCGAGCCGACGATCGAGATCCTCCCGTGATGCGCAGCGAGATGCCGACGGAGGCGTCCGATGCTTACACCTCGCGAGGCTCCGCGAGGCGGGCCTCGTCCGCGCGAGCCGCCACGGCGGAGACACGCGCCGGGTCTACTACGAGCGCGACGAGGCCGCCTGTGCCGTGGCGCTCGATGCGCTCAGGGGAGTCCTCGGATGAGGAGGCTCGCGCTGCGGCGAACTGACTGCCGCGGATCCATCACCCACACAGCGGAAGGAGATCACCGGTGAAGACCATCGAAGTCCTCGGACCCGGCTGCAACAACTGCGTCACGCTCGAGAAGAACGCCCGCGAGGCCGTCGCGATGGCCGGCGTCGAGGCCACGGTCACGAAGGTCACGGACCGCGAGGCGATCACGGCCTACGGGATCCTCAGCACGCCCGGGCTGGTCATCGACGGCAAGGTCGTGAGCGCCGGGCGGATCCCGTCGCCCGGCGACATCGCGGTCTGGCTCAGCGAGTAGCCGTCGCAGTCGCCGGTACTCGCCGGATGGGAACCGGGCGGGGGGCACCGTCCGCGAGCGCCTGAGCGTGTCCGCCGAGGCTATTCACCCACGGGGGTCGACGGTCCGCGGGCGTATTCGGGTCATAATGGACATAACTTACCTTATCGGAAGTGATGGGGGTGGGCCCGAGCCTTCGTGGCTGGCCGGGATCGTCAGAGCTCCGTCGGGCCGAGGATGGTGTGCGAGGCCGCCGGCGCGGCGTGCGAGACGCGTGTCGATCGTGACGAGCGGCGCGTCGATGAGCCGCGCGAGAGCGCCGTACTCAGCGTCATAGGTCTTGGCCCAGCCGAGGGCCGCTGCGACCGCCGTCGCCTCGCGCTGCAGTTCGCCGCCGGCGTATGGCTCGATCGGGGCGTCAAGCAGCCGCTCGAGATCGTTCGCAGCCGTCTTTTCGTCGACCTCACCCCGCCGATGGAGCTCGCGGAGCGCAGAGGCGGTCTCCGGCCACGTGAGGCACGGGGCCATGAGGCGTCCGTGGCCGAAAGGCGACTCGAAGCCCGCCCGTCCCAGGCAGACGGCGACGGCGACGCTCGCGTCGACCACGAGGGTCCGGTCAGTGACGTGCAAGACCGCGATCGTGGTCGACCGGGTGGGGAAGGTCGTGTGCCGTGACGCGGCCAGTCAGACGTGAACGACCGGCGTCCGCCACGCGGGCACCGGTCCGGTCTCGAGTGCGACTCGGCGGCAGGGCATCCGTGGCCCTTACCGGCCGATGACGCCGGCCCTGGACTCCGAGCTGATGTTGCCCGCGCGGGGCCGTGTCGCGAGGTTCGTCGTGCCGCGAGTCTGGTCGGCCGTCTGCAGTAACTCCACCCGGAAGGCCCGGGTGGGACCGCTCCGATTCAGGTTCGGGACCTTGGCCGTCGACATGGCTGCGAGTGTCCTCGCGGTCGGCCCGCGGGTCTTCCGCGGGCGTCCTCGCGTCCACCATACCACCGCCGTCCGCGGATGCAAGGCCCATCGTCGGATGTGACTTTCGGCTGCCACGGCAGTGGTCGGATGGGACCTTCCGCCGATCCGAGGCCCCCGGAAGCCGCCGGTCGGGTCCCCTCCCCTACCTGGTCGCCGTGGCCGCCGGCTCCTCGGCGGCGGGGCCGTCGTCGGCGAACTGGAGCCGGTGGAGTCGCGCATAGAGGCCGTCGCGCGCCAGGAGCTCGTCCTGCGTCCCGAGCTCGACGAGCCACCCGTCGTCGAGGACCGCGATCCGGCCTGCTGCGCGGATCGTCGAGAGCCGGTGGGCCACGATGACGGTCGTCCGGTCGCGCATGAGTCGCTCAAGCGCCTCCTGGACGAGGCGCTCGGATTCGTTGTCGAGCGCGCTCGTCGCCTCGTCGAGGAGGAGGATCCGCGGGTCCTTGAGGATGGCCCGCGCGATCGCGACACGCTGGCGCTGCCCGCCCGAAAGCCGTGACCCGCGGTCGCCGAGCAGGGTCTCGTACCCGTGCGGGAGCTCGACGATGAAGTCGTGGGCGTTCGCCGCGCGGCTGGCCTCGATCAGCTCCTCGTCGGTCGCCCCGAGGCGCCCGTAGAGGATGTTCTCCCGGATCGTGCCGCCGAAGAGGGTCGCCTCCTGTGGGACGAGGCCGATCTGGTCGCGGAGGCTCCGGACGCTCACGGCCCGGATGTCTACGCCGTCGATGCGGATCGTGCCCCTCGTGACGTCCCAGAGTCGCGGGATGAGGTTGCAGACGGTCGTCTTGCCCGACCCGGACGGACCGACAAGCGCGAGGATCTCGCCCGGTGCGACGTCGAGGTCGATCCCGCGCAGGACGAGACGCTCGTCGCCGTACCCGAACGAGACGCCCTCGAACGAGATCCTCCCCTCCGCGCGCGGGAGATCCGGGGCGGGCACGGGATCGACGATCGTCGGGACGGTGTCGAGGAGCTCGAAGACGCGCTGGACCGCGCCGGTCCCCTCGCGGAACTGCCCGTACGTGCCGGCGATGCTGCCGAGGTTCGCCGCGATCGTCACGCCGTAGAGGAGGAAGCTCGTGAGCGTCCCGACCGCGAGGGCACCGTCGATGACCTGGCGGCCCGTGTACCAGAGGAGGACGGCGATCGCCCCGAAGCCGAGGAATGTCATGACGGCGCCGAAGATGCCGCGCCACAGGGCGAGCTGCGACGCCCGCGCGACGATCCGGCGGAGGTCCGCGTCGTATCGATGGAGCTCCCAGTCCTCGCGGACGAAGCTCTTCACGATGCGGATCCCCGCGAGCGCTTCCTCGGCTGTGGTGGTGCTCCGGGCGATCTCGTCCTGCACCTCCGTGCTCACGCGCTGCAAGGGGCGGCCGAACAGGACGGCGACGATGATGAGCGCGGGCGCGAGGAACAGGACGATGACGAGGAGGGTCGGCGAGAGCAGGAAGAGGATGACGATCGCGCCGACGAGGCCGACGGTGGCCGAGAGGAGGTTCGTGATCGTCTGGGTGAGCATCGTCCGCACCTGCGTCACGTCGCTCGAGAGGCGCGAGATGAGCTCCCCCACCCGCTTCTGCCCGTAGAAGTCGAGCGAGAGCGTCACGAGGCGCCCGAAGAGCTCCGAGCGCAGGCGGGCGACGATCCGCTCTCCCACCACGCCGAGGAGGTAGGTCTGGAGGAAGCTCCCGATCGCCATGAGCACGAAGAGGACGACCAGCACGAGGACGAGCCGGTCGAGGCCGCCCGTCTCCCCGCCGGTAACGACTTCCGTGGTGATCCGGGCGATGAGGAGCGGGAAGAACAGCCCGAGGCCGGCCGAGACGAGCAGGCCGACGAGCGCGAACGAGAAGAGCAGCAGGTGGGGCCGGAGGTACGCGAGCAGCCGCCGCCACGGGACGCCCGTGAAGCCCTTGACCTGGCGGACGACCTCGC
>JBAWVU010000327.1:0-3461 GCA_037147135.1 Chloroflexota bacterium | reverse complement strand
CGCTCGTGGTCACCCCCGAGCCCATCGACGTCGGCGCGCTGCTCAAGGCATAGCTGAGCGTGACGACGGCCGGGGCACGCTCCCTGCCGTCGTCGCCGAAGCGGCCCGTGACACCCCCGCGGATCGAGACGATCCTCCTCGCGACCGACGCGTCATCCGCGTCCGGCGCGGCGACGCTCCACGCCATCGACCTCGCCGTGCGCCTGGAGGCCCGGCTCGTGGTGCTCACCGTCCTCTCGACCCGCGAGGCCGACCGCGCCGGGCGCGACCACGGGACGACCGCCGCCGCCCGGCGCGAGGCGCGCACGGTCGCCGTGCAGCAGGTCGTGGACCGGGCGCGCGCCGACGGGGCCGTCGCGGCGAGCCTCATCTGGGACGGGGATCCGGGTGAGGCGATCGTCGACGCCGCGGACGCGGAGCGCGCCGACCTCATCGTGGTCGGCTCACATGAGCGGTCACCGGTGGGGCGACTCTTCCTCGGCAGCGTGTCCGATTTCGTCGTCCGCCATGCACGCGCGCCCGTCATGGTGGTGCGACCGAGCGCCTTCGCGCACGCGGGGGACGAACGGCACCACGGCGGGTAGGCTCGAGGACTCCCCTACTTCGTGTACATCCCCTCCGGATCGAGCTCCTCGCGGATGAGTCGGAGCTCCGCATCCGAGGGCGCCCGGGTCGTCGCGAGGTCGGGGCTCACCCGCGGCTCCCACCCGATGGCGGCGCGCACCTCGCCCAGGGTCGCGCCGGGGTGAAGGCTGTCGAGCCGCATCTCGCCGGACTCGTCGAAGTGGTAGATGCCGAGGTCGGTGACCACGACCGACGGGCCACGCCCCAGCCACCCCTGTTCGCGCCGGATGCGCGCCGCGTTCTCGGCGCCGCCGAGGTTGCCCGGCGACGTGCGGAAGTCGATCCGCTCGACGAACGAGCGCGAGGACTGCCGCATGATGACGAACACCTGGCGGGCATTGATCGCGATCTCGCACGCGCCGCCCGACCCGGGCAGCCGCGTCTTCGGGTGCGCATAGTCGCCGATGACCGTGGAGTTGATGTTCCCGTAGCGGTCGATCTGGGCAGCCCCGAGGAAGCCGACGTCGATGAGCCCGCCCTGCAGGTAGTAGCCGAAGAGCTCGAACATCGACGTGACGGCGATCGAGCCGGTGACGATCGTCGGGTCGCCGATCGAGAGCGGGAGGCGCGCCGGCTCGGCGCCGAAGACGCCAGCCTCGTAGACGAGCTCGAGGTCGGGCGATCCAGTCCGCTTGGCGAGGTTGACGGCGATGTTCGGGAGGCCGACGCCGACGAAGCAGACGCGCTGGCCGGCGAGCTCGCGAGCGGCCGCGACGATCATCATCTCGGTCCGGCTGAACGCCGACGCGTCGGACGCCCCCGTCCCTGGGCCTGCCGTCCCTGCCCCGGGCATGTGGGACGCGCCCGGCGACGTCTCTCGCTGGCTCATCGGTACGCTCCGTAGTCGACCTGGCCGGAGAGCGCGACGCCCGGACGGAGCGACGCGACGCGCTCCTCGCCGAGCCTGGCGATGTACTCCGCCCGCCCGGATACCCCGAAGACCCACTCGTCGAGCCACGCGTCGACGAGCGCGGCGTCTCGGCTGATGGGATCCCAGTCGCGGTAGAAGCGGTTGTCGCGGTCGTAGCGCCCCTGGACGTAGCTGGGGTGCGCCCCGAACGGCTCCACGACGACGGCATCGACGACGACGCCGGGGAGGATCGTCCGGTTGGGGTCGGCGCGGATGACCGCCTCGTCGACGAGCTCCTCGACGACGACGATCACCCGGTCCGCGGCGAACGCCGCCTCCTTCTGGCACCCGAGGAGGCCCCACACCTGCGTGTCGCCCGCCGCATCGGCGCGCTGGGCGTGGACGATCGTCACATCGGGGCGCAGCGGCGGCACCGCGTAGACGACGCCGTCGCCGTACGGGCTCTCGACCGGCCGGATGAGCGGGTTCGCCTTCGGGAGGTCCGTCTCGAAGTAGCTGCGCAGCGGGAAGAACGGGAGGTTCATGGCGCCGGCGGTGTACCGCGCGACCATCCCGAAGTGGCTGTACTCCTCCAGCTCGAGGCTGGCGCCCGGACCCTCGGTGACCCGCCGGATGCAGTTGAGGCCGCCGACGCCAGGGTTCCCGAGCCAGCTGAACACGAGCTTGCGGGCGACGCCCGCGGCGATCATCTGGTCGTACACGAGGTCCGGCGTCATCCGGGCCAGCACGAGATCACACTTCCGCTGCCGGATGATCTCGTGCCCGGCCGCGAAGCTGATGAGATGCGTGAAGCCCTCGATCGCGACGGTATCCCCGTCGCGGACGAGCTCCGCGACCGCGTCGCGCATCGTCGCGACCTTCGAGCTCACGAGCGACCCTCCCGTCGGGCGGCCGATGCGCGCAGCGACGCCGCACGCCGGGCCCGGGCTCCCGCCGTCACCGGCAGATGGCGACCTCTTCGATCGCCTCGACGAAGATCCTCGCGGCCGACGCCGTCTGCGTCTTCGTGATGACGAGCGGCGGCGACATGCGGACGACGTCATCGCCCGCGGTGAGCACGAGGAGCCCGCGCTCGAACGCCGCGTGCTCCACCGCCGCGGCGGTCTTCCCGCTGCAGAACTGGACGCCGACGAGGAGACCGAGCCCGCGCACGTCCCGGACGATGCCGGGGTACTGGTCCACGAGCGGACGGAGCGCGTGCAGGATCTCCTCACCCCGCTCGCGGGCATTCTTGATGAGGCCCCCCTCGAGGAGCGCGATGGTGGCGAGCGCGGCAGCGCACGAGACGGGGTTGCCGCCGAACGTGGAGCCGTGCGCGCCGGCCCCCCACGTCATGAGGTGCTCCTTGGCGATCATCGCGCCGATCGGCATCCCCGACGCGAGCCCCTTCGCCGTGAGGAGGATGTCCGGTTCGACGCCCCAGTGCTCGACCGCCCACATCGACCCTGTCCGGCCCATCCCGGACTGGACCTCGTCGGCGACGAAGAGGATCCCGTGCTCGTCGCAGATGCGGCGGAGACGAGGGAGGAAGTCGTCGTCGGGGACGACGATCCCGCCCTCGCCCTGGACGGGCTCGACGACGATCGCGGCGATCTCGTTCGCGGGAACGAGGCGGTGGAAGACGCGCGACTCGAGCTCGTCGAGGCCGGCACTGCCGAACGGGACGTGGAGGATGCCCGGGAGCATCGGCCCGAAGTGGGCGTGGTACTTGGCCTTGCTCGCCGTGAGGCTCACCGCACCGTAGGTGCGGCCGTGGAAGCCGCCGAGGAAGCCCACGATGTACTGGCGGCCCGTCGTGTACCGCGCGAGCTTGATCGCCGCCTCCACGACCTCGGCGCCGCTGTTCCCGAGGAAGACGCGGGTCTTCTCGTGCATCGGCGCGATGCGCTCGAGCTCCGCCGCGAGGTGCGCGTAGATCGGCAGGTAGAAGTCCGACGCGCTGTAGTGGGGGAGGTCGCCGGCCTGG
>JBAWVU010000326.1:0-3464 GCA_037147135.1 Chloroflexota bacterium | reverse complement strand
CCGAGCCCCGGCGTGACACGTCGCGCCCGACGTCGGGTACCCTGTGCGCCACCCCGACACCGAGGAGGAGGAGCCCAGTGTCCACGCCAACCCTGCCGGTCCGCCGCCGGCTCACCGCACTCACCGCCCTCGCGGGGGTGGTCGCCATCGTCGCCGCCGCATGTTCGAGCGGCGCCTCCACGCCGGCCCCGTCGGCCGCTGCTTCCGCCGCCGCGAGCGCGGGCGCCACAGCCTGCACCCCGGAGAGCGGCACCTTCAGGATGGGCACCGAGCCGTGGCTGGGCTACGGCCCGTGGTGGGTCGCCCGCGACAAGGACCTATTCAAGGCGAACGGCCTGGACGTGAAGGTCAGCAGCTTCACGACGGACGACGAGATCAACGCCGCCCTGGTGGCCGGCCAGATCGACGGCGCGAACGTCGCCACGCACACCGCGCTCCGGCTCATGCAGGCGGGGACGCCCCTCACCGCGGTCCTCGTCCTCGACCAGTCGAACACGGCCGACGCCATCCTCGCTGCCGACCCGATCAAGTCCGTCGCGGATCTCAAGGGCAAGAAGGTCGCGTACGAGGAGGGGACCACCTCGGACATCCTCCTGCGCTATGCGCTCTCGCAGAACGGCATGACCATCGACGACATCGTGAAGGTCCCGTCGCCCGCAGCGGACGCCGCGACGTTGGCGCTCGCAGGGAAGGTGGACGCGGCCGTCACGTACGAGCCGTATCTCACGTCGGCGCTCAATGAGAAGCCGGAGTTCAAGCTCATCTACGCCGCCGACGAGAAGCCCGGGCTCATCTCGGACGTCTTCGTCGTCCGGAAGGACGCGATCGCGAAGATCCCGTGCCAGATCCAGACGCTCCTCACGACGTGGGATGACGCGGTCGCGTACTACAACGCGAACGGCGACGACGCCAAGGCGATCATCGCGAAGGCCGTGGGCGCGACGCCGGAGGACCTCAAGACAGCCTTCGACGGCGTGAAGATCTACACGCTCGCCGAGGCGAAGGACCTCATGACCGGCGCCTTCGTGCAGACCGTGAAGGACATCCAGGACGTCGCGGTGGGGGCCGGGATCATGCCGGCGCCGATCGACACGACGACGCTCCTGGACACGCAGTTCATCACGAAGGCCACACAGTAGGGGTGAGGTCGGGTCGGGCCGTGTCGCGCGCCCGACCCGACAGCCCGCGGGAGCGCCAGTGACCGCGACCGTCCGGCCGGGCGACACGGCTCCCGGCCAGCCCGCTCCGCCGGTCGAGCCGGCCGCCGCTTCGGGCGCCGTCGCGCGCCGGCCCCGGCGCCATCCGTCACTGCGGATCGGTGGCGGGATCTCCCCGCGCCTCTACGTCGCCGTCACTGCAGGCTCCTTCCTCTTCCTTTTCGCGCTATGGGTCGCGATCACGGCCACGGGCACCGTCTCCCATCTCTTCCTTCCCTCCCCGGCGGAGGTGGTGGATCGTCTCTGGGGGCTGGCGTCGGACGGCACGCTCTGGGCGGACGTGTCCGTCTCGGTCGCCCGCATCGCCGTCGGCTTCCTCCTCGCCACGGCGCTCGCGATCCCCCTCGGCATCCTCATCGGGACGTACTCGTTCTGGGAGGCGGCCGTCGAGCCGATGGTCGACTTCGTCCGGTACATGCCGGTCGTCGGCTTCATCCCCCTCACGATCATCTGGATCGGCATCGACGACACGCAGAAGTGGGCGATCATCTTCATCGGGACCTTCTTCCAGGAGGTCCTGCTCGTCATGGACAACGTGAAGCGGGTCCCGCGCGACCTCGTGGAGATCGGCTACACCCTGGGCGAGCGCGACCGGTCCATCCTCGGTCGGATCATCCTGCCGTCGGCGGCGCCGGGGATCTGGGACACCTTGCGGATCAGCCTCGGCTGGGCGTGGACGTGGATCGTGCTCGCGGAGCTCGTCGCCGCGGGCTCCGGCCTCGGCTACCGGATCACGACCGCGCAGCGGTACTTCCAGACCGAGACGATCATCGGGTATCTCATCGTCCTCGGGATCCTCGGCCTCTTCACCGACCAGGCGATGAAGTTCATCGGCCGGCGCGTGTTCCCGTGGGCCGAGCGGTGACGGTCGGCAGCGGTGACCCCGTCGCCACGGCGGCCGGCATCCCGGCGGCCGGCGTGCCGCTCGCGACCGGCCGTACGGAGTGCCTGTCGGCGCCGCCGCGCCTCGAGATCAGCGGCGTGCGCAAGACGTTCGAGGGGAAGCGGCCCGTCGAGGCGCTCGCAGGCGTGAGCATGGCCCTCGCCGCCAACGAGTTCGTCTCGCTCGTCGGGACCTCGGGCTGCGGGAAGTCGACCCTCCTGTCGATCGTCGCCGGCCTCATCGACCCCACCGGCGGCGACGTCCGCGTCGATGGCCGTCCGATCGACGGCCCCGGGCGCGATCGGGGCATCGTCCTCCAGACGTACACGCTCTTCCCCTGGCTCACTGCCCGCGAGAACGTCGCGTTCGCGCTCCGCGGCGAGCGGATGAGCGCGCAGGAGCGCCGTCGCGTCGCGGACGAGCACCTCGACCTCGTGGGCCTCACCGGTTTCGCGGATGCCCGGCCTCGGCAGCTCTCCGGCGGCATGCAGCAGCGCGTCGCCATCGCCCGTGCGCTCTGCTACAAGCCTTCGATCCTCCTCATGGACGAGCCGTTCGGCGCACTCGACGCCCAGACGCGCCTCCTCATGCAGGAGCTGCTCACGCGGGTCTGGGAGGCACACCGGCTCACAGTCCTCTTCATCACCCACGATGTCGAGGAGGCCGTCTACCTCTCGGATCGCGTCTTCGTCATGACCAACCGCCCGGGACGGCTCAAGGACGAGGTGAGGATCGACCTCCCGCGGCCCCGGACGCTCGAGCTCCAGGAGAGCCCTGCCTTCCTCCAGCTGCGCCACCGGATCCTCGCGTCGATCCGCGAGGAATCGCTGCGCGTCGAGCCGGGGATCGGGATGTGATGGGAGGCGCGGCTGGGCCCGCGGTCGAGACCGTCCTCGGCCCGGTGGCGGCGGACGACCTCGGGCCGACGCTCGTGCACGAGCACCTCTTCATCGACCTGTGGCCGTGGTTCGACGCGCCGGAGGACGACGCGACGCCGGCCGAGCGGGCGATCGCCGCCCTCACGGTCGTCGACGACCCGCTCGTCAAGGAGATCGTCCGCGCGAACCCGTTCGCCGTGCGCGACAACCTCGTCCTCGATGACGTCGCGCTCGCGGTCGCCGAGCTGGGGCGGTTCGCGGCGGCCGGTGGCCGGACCGTGGTCGACCTCACGCTCGACGAGATCGGGCGCGACCCCGGGATGCTGCGCGACATCGCACGGCGGACCGGGCTCAACGTCGTCATGGGCTGCGGCCGCTACGTCGCGCGAGCGCATCCCATGGGGCTCGCGGACCTGCCGGAGGAGGCCATCCGCGACGAGATCATCCGGGACCTCACGGAGGGCGTGGCGGTCCGCGACACGGAGG
>JBAWVU010000325.1:0-3485 GCA_037147135.1 Chloroflexota bacterium | reverse complement strand
CGGGGGGTGCCGGCTCGGCCGGCAACAGCGAGCCCGGGTTCATGAGGCCGAGGGGATCGAAGGCGGCCTTGAGGCGTCGCAGCAGCTCGTACGACGTCCCCAGGTCCTCCGGGACCCAGCGGGCGCGGAACCTGCCGACGCCGTGGTGGTGGGAGATCGTGCCGCCCAGCGCGAGCGTCGTCTCCATCACTCGCGACCAGATGGCCTCGTAGACGCGCGCGACCTCATCCGCGTCCCGCGGCGGCTGCGCACCCAGCACGAAATACAGGTTGGTGCCCTGCGCGTAGCTGTGCGACGAATGGCCGGAGGCGGCGACCATCTCCGGCACCTCCTCGACGAGGCGGTGGAGCACCTGCTCGTAGATGTCGGCGATGGCCGTCCACGGGGCCGCCACCTCGATCGTGTCCACGATGATGCCCCTGCGGATGTACTTCTCGAGGTCCCGGACGTCGTTGCGGACCTCGAGCCAGTTCTCCACGGGCCCGGGACCCAGCGGGCGGAGCCCGGCGACCCGTGCCCGCGCGTCGATGGCAGCGCCTTCGGCCCGCGCGTAGCCCTCCGGGCCTTCCGAGAGCACGAGGAGGATGCACTCTCCTTCCGTGACCGTCCCGTGGAAGCCGCGCGCCGCCTCGACGGCGTCGTGGAGGCGCACCACGGCGGGCTTCCAGCCGTCACGCATGAACCCGTGGATGACATCGAGGCCGGCCCGCATGGATCCCACCCCGTACGCCTGCAGCCAGCGGTCGGGGGGCTGGGGGAAGACCTTGAGGGTGACCTCGGTGATGATGCCGAAGGCGCCCTCGGAGCCGAGCCACAGCTGGCGGAGGTCCGGCCCGACGGCACGCCGCGGCTGGCTGTCGATGCGCACCACCCTCCCGTCGGGCAGCACCGCCTCGAGCCCGGTGACCAGGTCCTCGATGCTGCCGTAGCGGGTGGAGAACTGGCCCGAGCTCCGCGTCGCCACCAGGCCGCCGACCTGGGCGAGGTCGATCGACTGCGGGTAATGCCCGCCCGTATAGCCGCGCTTCCCGAGCCAGGCTTCCAGCGCGCCGAGCACCACGCCTGCCTGGACCGTGACGGTGAGGTCCTCCTCGTTCAGGCAGAGGATCCGGTCCAGGGCACCCACGTCGATCACGGCGGCCCCCGGGGGCGGCGCGGCTCCTCCCTGGACGCCCGAGCCGCCGCCGTACGGGACGACCGGGATGCCGTTGCCCGTGAGGTACGCCAGCGCCGCGGAGACCTCCTCCGTGGAGCCCGGCCTCACCACGCACCACGGAGGCGGCGGCTGTCGGCCCATGACCTGCTGCACCAGGAGGAGCGGCCAGGTGTCCTGGCTGCGCCGCGCCAGGATCTCCCCGGCGTCGAAGACGCTTCCCGGCCCGAGCCGTGAGCGAAGGCCGGCGACCACGTCATCAGGCACGTGCGGCATGGCGGAGAGCCTCCTCTCGGGCATGGGCGGCGGAGCGCAGGCCGGCCACGATCACCTCCAGGCCGCGTTCGAACTCGGCGTCATCGTCGAAGGTGGCGATGAAGGGGGCGAGCGTCGTCAGGCGTGGGATGGCGACGGACGTGAGTGCGCCGGGCTCCGTGGCCGGGATGATCCCCGCGGCCTTCGCCTCGGCATGGTGGATCTCCCAGAGCACGTAGCCCAGGACGTAGCTGCGTATGACGAGGAACGCCGTGAACGCGGCCTGGGGCGCAAGGCCAGCGGCGCCGAGCACGCCCAGGACATCCTCCGTGTGGCGCCTCGCCGCGGGGCTCCCGAGTCCCAGGGAGGCGAGGAGTGGCATCGCATTCGGATGGGCGCGGGCGTTGTCGCGCAGGGCCCGGGCGACGGCACGCGACGCCTCTGGCCAGTCGCCGTCGACTCCGCGCGGGAGCCGCACGTCCGCGAGCACGGTCTCCGCGAGGCCCTCCAGGAGCGCGGCCTTGCCGGGGACGTGGTAGTAGAGCGACATCGCCTCCACGTCGAGGTCGGCGGCGAGCTTCCGCATGCTCAGCGCGTCGAGTCCGTCCGCGTCCATCAGGTGCAGCGCGGCAGCCAGGACGCGACCGCGGTCCAGCCGGACGTGACCGGGCGCCTTCCGCGGGACCCTCCGCGGACCGGATCGACGAACCGCATGACCGGCAATCACGGTCGCATCTTACAGCGTAAGGGTCGCGCTTCCTCACGCCGACCCTCGTGACGTCGCCTTTCGTGGTGGGCGAGCCCTGAGGTCGGATCCGGGTCGCCATCCTCCGCCGCGTGCGTGGCGACGACTCCGGCGGCGACCGCTGCTCAGGGCGTCGCGTCTTCGTCCGACCAGCGCAGCCCACGGAGTGAGCGACCGACCAGATCGAACATCCGCCCCTGATCCTTCGCGAGCGCGTCCAGCCCACCGGGGACATGGCCGCCCTCGAACCAGTCGACCACGACGTCGCCACCGGCGGCACGCAGCGCGTCCACGTACCGCTGCGCCTGCCGCGCCGGTGTCCTCGTGTCGTACTGGCCCTGGTTCAGCCACGCGGGGGCTCGGACCTGGTCCACGTACGTGATCGCGGAGTAGCGTGCGTAGCGATCGGGCGCCGTCTGGGGCGTGCCGCCGATGAACCCCCTCCACGCAGTCTGGAGGGCGGGGTTCATGTTCTCGTACGCGGACGTCCAGTCGGCCAGCGCGACGTGGGCCAGTCCGCCGGCGAACAGCCCCGGGAGCCGCCCCAATGCGAGCAGGGTGAGGAAGCCGCCGTACGACGCGCCCGTGGCGAACAGCGACCCGGGCCTGGCCAGGCCGCGTGCCGTGAGCCACTCGACCGCCGCCTCGACGTCCTCGAGCTCCCGGTCGCCGAGGCTTCCCCAGAAGCCCTCCCGCAGCGCGCGACCGAACGTGACCGACCCCCGGTAGTTGAGGGAGGCGTACACGAAGCCCTCGTCCAGCCACGCCTGGGCGGACGGGTCGTAGCGGTCGATCACGGCGAGGTTCGGTCCGCCGTGGAACTCGAGGACCGTGCCGCGTGCCTGCCCTGGACCCGACGGCGTTCCCACCCACAGCTGGACCTCGGTCCCGTCGCGACTGGCCACCATGTGCGAGGTGAGGGTCACTCCGGGCGGGACCTCCGCCGGCGCGATCACGGCGCGCGACTCGCTGGGGTCATCCCGCCGCTCGAGGACGTGGAGGGGCGTGTCCCACCGCGATCGCACGAGTCGCAGCGTCCCATCGGGCGCGTAGTAGGAGCTGAACACCATCGGGTGGACGTCGGCGATGTCGGGCTCCGCGTATGCCCCCGGTGGAACGTCGAGCGCCGCGGTCCGCCCGGTCCGCAGGTGGTGCTCCAGCAGCCGGTGCACGCCGGCATCGACATGCAGCAGCAGGAGCCGATCGCGCGTCGCGTCCCAGTCCAGCGCGAGGACATCCCCGCGCAGCTCCGGCAGATCGATGTCGGCCCGGTCCCCTGTCAACGGGTCCCAGACGCACGGGCGCGAGTACCCGCTGCGCTCGGCCTCGACG
>JBAWVU010000324.1:0-3497 GCA_037147135.1 Chloroflexota bacterium | reverse complement strand
GCGGCAGGTGACGGCGTGGGCGACGCTGCCGGCAGGGACGTCGTGATCGGCCTGGTCGACCCGGGTAGCTGACTGGTCGAAGGCGCGGTCAGAGCAGAGGGTGAAGACGAGCCACACCCCGCGACGAGCGCGACCACCAGCAGGACCGCCGGTGGTCGAGCGCTTCTCTTGCCCATCGTGAACGCCTTTCGGGACGCGTGTCGCAGTCGGCCTCGCCGGTGGCTCGGCGCGCCGCAGTCGGCCTGTCAGCGGTCGCATGGGCCGCGCGTCAGAGCCCCCGCCCTGGATCTATGGTGGCCCGGCCGGACGGGGACGCCAGAGCCGGAGGTCACCGCGGACGGGCGAGACAGCGGTCGGGGCTGTCGGCGCCCCAGGCCTGGGCTCGCCGTCGACACCTGCACCGGGGTCGGAGTGGCCGTCGCGCCGAGAGTCGGCCGGCGCGGACCTCAGTCCGGCGGCAGCACCTCACCGGTCACCACGAGCGCTCCGGATTCGGCGAGCACGTTCCAGGTTCCGGCCGCGAACAGCCGCCCATCGACCGCGGTGACGTCGACCAGCCAGCCCGACCCTCCTATCGTCTGCCGCGACCAGTGGACGAGATCGGGCGAGGTCCAGGCGACCGGCTGCCAGTCGACGCCCTCGTCGTACCGGTGGCCGAGCGCCACCCAGGCGGATCCGAGGCGGACGACTCCGGCGATCGCGTCGGGCTGGTAGTAGTCCGCGGGGGTGGCTTCGGGCAGGAAGGCCGTGCGCCGCCAGGTCAGCCCGTCGCGAGACGACCAGACCGCCGTGCCCTCCGTGACGGAGCGATACGCGCCGAACAGGAGGAACCGGCCACCGACGAAGGAGACCGACTGGAAGCCCAGCGAGCGGCTGAACGTCGACTGCGTCGGTGCCCGCCGCCAGGTCTGCCCGTCGGTCGAGACGACGATACGAGGGCGGTGCCTGTCAGTGCAGTCGTCGCCGACCGCCACCGCGCGCGCCGCGCTCGCCGCGAGGCCCACCGCGCAGAACCCCGCCAGGGCCGGCTGGGCGGATGCCTGCCGCCAGGTCAGGCCGTCTGCCGACACCCACGCCCGAGTGGTCTTCGAAGACCTCTCCTTCGCCAGGGCGACGAAGCCCCGAAGCCCCGCGACGATCTGGACCTGCGTGCCGGCGGCGAAGCGCGGCCCCGACGCCGCCCGCGTCCAGGTGATCCCGTCGGCGGAGCGCCAGAACCCGCTCGCCGCGCCCGCGACGAGGATGCCGCTGCGCGACGCCAGCGCGAGGAATCCCCGCCCGTCGCCCTCGGTCGACGCCTCCGGGACGGGATGCTCCGTCCACGATCGTCCCCCATCCGCGGAGGTCCAGCTGGCAGGCACCGGTCCGCAGGTGCCGCCCGGGGGGCAGGGACCGCCGCAGCATGCCCCCTCGGATGCCGAGCCCACGACGACGACTCCCGGGCCGCCCGCAGCGACGCCGGTCGCCTCTCCGCTCGGGCCAGACGTCCCCCCCGTGGGCAGCCGCACGTGGGCCCACCCGGAGTAGGCACCACCGATGTAGGGGACGGTCGCGGTTCTGGCTGCCGGGATGACCAGGGCGAGGCCCCACGGCGACGCAAGCCCGGTGATGAGGTCCTCGACGGACGTCCCGTCGAGGTTGGAGCGGCGGATCCTCCCCGTGCCGGCCGCGGTGCCCGTCTCGGCCCAGTACAGCTTGCCGGCTGCGGGGTCGATGTCGATGCCATGCGGAGCGGCCAGCCCCGGGAGCACCGTCTCGACCGACGTGCCGTCGAGGAAGGCGCGGCGGATCTCCGAGCCGTCGGTCCAGTAGACGCGGAGATGATCCGCGTCGATGACGATCCCGGCGGGCGATGTGACGCCGCTCACGACCGCGTCCTCGACGGTGTAGGGCGAAGAGTCCGTGAGTCGCTGGATCTTGTGCAGTGCCGGGTTGGCCCAGTAGAACTCGTTGGCGTTCGTCTCGTAGGCGATGTCCTGCGGACTCGAGATCGACGGTGGGGTCGTGCCGGACAGTCCGGTGGCCAAAACGCTGGCGTAGGTCGGACTCAAGGGGTCTCCCGAAGCCGAAGCGACCTCGTGCCGAGCTGCATCCGTCCAGACAGGACCGCCGTTCCGCCACGTGATCCCGAGCGGGGCGCCGCCGGTCACGGCGGCCGTGTCCATGTACCGGCCGTCGAGGTGCACTCGCCTGATCGCCGGCACCGGATCCGTTTCCGTCCAGTAAAGCCGCCACCCCTGGCCCGCGGCGATGTATCCGGCGCCGCGGCGCGGCGGCCCGGCGATGGGATGCACGTCGCTCCCGTCGGCGTTCGCCCCGAAGACCGCCGCGGTGGCGGTTCCCCAGAGGTCGGCGTCGGTCCACACGACCTGCGTCGCGGCGAGATGGAGCTGCGGTGGCGCGATCCCGGCAACGGAGAAGTCGACCGTGGCGCTCCGGATGGGCGTCACCAGGTCCGGCCTCACGTCGGGCCGATCGAGCGGCATGTGCTCGACCGAGAAGCTGTAGTCCCCGACCGGATACGAGACGATGTTCCACTCCACCCCGATGGTGCGGTGGAGCGCTCGACCCTTCGCCCACGTGTAGGTGGGCGCAAGCTCCTGGACCGTGCCGCCCAGCGTGGGGTTGGGGTCGTGGGGCGTGTAGCACCAGGGTTCCGACGCGCTGTACCGGCGTCCGTCGCGACACGCGCGGAGATCCGGGATGCCGGGATCGGACCCCCGGCGCTCGATCCAGGCCCGGAACTCGCCGACGGTGGGTTCGGCTCCGTCCGGACCGAACGGAACGACCAACACGGAGGGCCCGCGGTTGACCAGGTCGAACGTGAAGACCGGCTTCTCGCCCGGGGCGTACGTGGGCTTCCCGGCCCGGAGGTTCTCGATCGCCACTGCCGCGTAGATCTCCTCCATCGAGGAGGGCACCGCAGCCTGCGCGGTCCGGGACGCCACCGACTCCGCGACTGGTGACACCGCCACGGCCGGGGGCGGCACGGCCGCGAGCGAGGCGACCGTCGCCGCCGCCAGCGCCAGGCCAGCGGTGACGGCGAGGAACCGAACGCGCCGACGATGCATCGCGGAACCCTCCCCGGTCGTGGCCGCGTCATCTGGCGGGGTCGGCCTCGCCCACGGTTCGGCACGATCTGCGCGTCGATGTCCCCACGGTGTGATCGAATCTGATCGCGCCTGCCTTCGCCGGCCAGAGCCAGAGGTCGCACGGCCGCTCGTGGTCACCTCGGGCCGGGAGCGCTCGGCCTCCACGTCCCTGCCTGCCGGCGCAGCGCCTACTGCCTCTTGCCCCTCAAGCGCTGCAGCGTCCCGCCGAGGGACCTGGGCATCGGGTGACTGCTGCCGGCCTCCGCCAGGCTCCAATCCCCTGTCAGCTCGTCGAACGTCGCGTGGACCGGACCCCCACCAGCCGGCAGCGACCCGGCCCACGTCTCCCCGGGATCGGCCTGCACCGTCGCCGAGCCGGCCGTCGTGACGGTGCGGCGCGGCCCG
>JBAWVU010000323.1:0-3507 GCA_037147135.1 Chloroflexota bacterium | reverse complement strand
GCCCCGGAAGAACGATTCCCGGACATAGGGCACGGTTCGCTCGACCCGCGGCTTGGCGTACGCGTTCAACTGCAGCCGGTCGGCGCGATCCGCAGCGGTTTCGTGTGACCCACTCGTTCCATCCGCTCCTGGGCCGCGAGTTCGATCTCGTCGGATACGCCCATACGTGGGGTGAGCACCGGGTCTTCTTCCGGGAGCCCGGTGACGTCCGGGTGCAGTCGCTGCCGGCTGGCTGGACCGACATCGAGGGTCCCGATCCCTTCCTCGTCGTCTCCGGCGGACGGACGTGCTTCCGGGTCGAGGATCTCGCCGCCCTGGTCCGGCTCATCGACGAGCTCGACGGGAGGTGGCAAGGAGATTCTGCCGCACGTGTCAACAAGATTATGCCGGTACAGCACGGGAGGACCTGATGGAGATGAGGTATCGACCGGAGGTATGTGAGCGTGATATGTGTGTGGGCCGTCCCGATACGCCAGTTGACGATCGTATCGGAGGCGGCATAATAGGCGATACATACCGCACCGAGGAGGAGCATCGTGGACGCCGCCGATGGCAAGCTCGCCGCGCTCCGTCGCCACCACGCGCAGCACCCGCACCCCGATGCGGTGCGCGATCCGGCGTTCGCGTCGGGCAACCCCTTCTTCGATCCGCGCGATCTCGTCCAGGTCAGGTACGAGATGCTGCGCCGGGTCCGCGAGGAGGGCCGGTCGGTGACCGGCACGGCCGTCGCCTTCGGCGTCTCGCGGCCGGCCTTCTATGCCGCTGCGGCGAGCTTCGAGCAGGCCGGCCTGCCGGGTCTGGTACCGGAGCGGCCCGGTCCGCGCCGGGCGCACAAGCTCTCCGGGACGGTGGTCGACGCCCTCGCGGCGAGCCTCGCGGCGGACCCCTCGCTCAACTCGGCTGCGCTCGCCGGGATCGCGGAGGAGCGCTTCGGGATCGTCGTCCACCGGCGCAGCGTCGAGCGGGCGCTCGTGAGGCGAAAGGGGGGGCTCCGCCGGCCGGGCTGAGCCCGGCGGCCTCGGCCGCGACGCTCGCCCGGACGTACGAGGCCCTGCGGGCGGGGGCCGTCGGGACGCTCGCGGCCGGCACCCCGCGCGGCCTCGCCGTGCTGCGCGGCGCCGGCATGGTCGCCTGGATGGCGGCCTGTCCGCCCGACCGCCCGACGTGGCGGGTCGAACGGCCTGCGAGCGCGCCCCCGGGGTCGCCTCCGGGCATCGGGCGCGAGTTCGTGGGAATGCTGACCGAGATGGCCCTCGGAGCCCGAAGGGAGCGTGCGCGATGACCCCTGAACAGCACAGCAGGATCAGTGCCAGCCACCTCGTGCGTCGGGCGTACGTGTACGTCCGCCAGAGCACGCTGCGCCAGGTGCTCGAGAACACCGAGAGCACCAAGCGCCAGTACGCGCTGCGCGAGCGGGCGATCGCGCTCGGCTGGCCGCCCGATCGGATCGTCGTGATCGACAGCGACCTCGGGCGCTCGGGCGCCGACAGCGACCGCGAGGGCTTCGCGCGCCTCGTCGCCGCGGTCGGGCTCGGCGAGGTCGGGGTGGTCCTGGGCCTCGAAGTCAGCCGGCTCGCCCGCAGCTCGACCGACTGGCACCGCCTGCTCGAGATCTGCGCCCTGACCGACACCCTCATCTGCGACGAGGATGGCCTCTATGACCCCGGGCACTTCAACGACCGCCTCCTGCTCGGCCTCAAGGGGACGATGAGCGAGGCCGAGCTGCACGTCCTGCGGGCACGCCTGCTCGGTGGCCAGCGGGCCAAGGCCGGCCGTGGCGAGCTCGAGATGCGCCTGCCGGTCGGCCTGGTCACCGATCCAGTGGGCCGGGTCGTGCTCGATCCCGATGCGGCGGTCGTGGCCGCCGTGCGGATGTTCTTCGAGACGTTCCGGCGGACGGGCTCGGCTACCGGGACGGTCCGCCACTTCCGCGAGCACGGCCTGCTGTTCCCGCGCCGCCTCGCCACCGGACCCCACGCGGGCGAGGTCGCCTGGGGCCCGCTCCTTCATCACCGGGCCCTGCGGATCCTCAAGAACCCGCGGTACACGGGCGCCTTCGCGTACGGGCGCACCCGCGCAAGGCGGACGTCGACCGGCGGCGAATCCCGGACGCGATTGCCGCGCGAGCAGTGGCACACGCTCCTGCTCGACCGCCATCCCGGGTACATCACCTGGGACGAGTACGAGGCGAACCTGCGGAGGCTCGCCGAGAACGCCCAGGCGAACGGTGCCGATCGGCGCGCAGGCCCGCCGAGGGAGGGTCCGGCGCTCCTCCAGGGCCTCGTGGTCTGCGGCCGCTGCGGCGGGCGGATGGGCGTCCGCTACTATCGCGCCCACGCCATGCTCGTTCCCGAGTACCACTGCAATCGCGAGGGGATCGAGCACGCCCAGCCCATGTGCGCCCGGATCGTCGGCCATGGGATCGATCAGGCGATCGGCGACCTGCTCGTGGAGACCGTCAGCCCGCTCGCGCTTGAGGCGGCGCTCGGCATCGAGGCCGAGCTCGCAGCCCGGGCGGCCGAGGCCGATGGCCTCCGGCGAACCCAGGTCGAGCGGGCGCGCTATGAGGCCGAGCTCGCCCAGCGCCGGTACCTGCGGGTCGATCCCGACAACCGCCTGGTGGCTGATTCGC
The DNA here is from genome assembly GCA_037147135.1 of Chloroflexota bacterium. Lineage (GTDB taxonomy): Bacteria > Chloroflexota > Limnocylindria > Limnocylindrales > CSP1-4 > CAIYQJ01. The sequence continues at coordinate 875 of JBAWVU010000323.1, read as the reverse complement.
TCGAGGCCGACTGGAACGCGAAGCTGCGGGCGCTCGCCGACGCGCAGGAGGCATACGACCGCGCCCGCGAGACCGAACGGGGCCTCGTCGACCCGGCCGAACGGGCCCGGATCCTCGCCCTCGCCACCGACTTCCCGAGGCTCTGGGCCGATCCCGCCACCCCGCAGCGGGAGCGCAAGCGGATGGTCCGGCTGCTCCTCGAGGACGTCACCCTCGTCCGCACCGACCAGATCGTCGCCCATGTCCGCTTCCGGGGCGGCGCGACCCGCACCGTGAGGCTGCCGCTGCCACTCGGCGCGGCCGATCTCCGGCGGACCGATCCCGCGGTCGTCGCGGACCTCGACCGCCTCCTCGACGAGCACACCGACGCCGAAGCCGCCGAGCTCCTCAACGCGGCCGGCATGGCGCCCAGCGTCGCCGGGCGGTTCACTGCCGCCATCGTGGCGCATCTCCGGCACAAGTACGGGCTCGCCGACCGGTTCACCCGTCTGCGCGACCGCGGCCTCCTGACCCTGGCCGAGATCAGCGCGCTCCTGGGTGCGAATCCGTCGACGGTCAAGGTCTGGGCTCGGGCGGGCCGCCTTCCGTCCGAGCTCGCACGGGACAACGGCGTGCGCCTCTTCCCGGTCCCGGCGGACCTGCACCACTCCTGCGGCCGGTGCGGCAGCCCGATCCCGGCCCGGCCCGCCCTCCGCGGCGGCAAGAAGTGGTGCAGCACACGCTGTTGTTACGCTGCGTACCGGAGTCGCAAGCGCGCCACCGCCGCCCGCCATGGTTCGGCGTCAGACACGGCCCATGAGGTGCAGTCAGTTGCATAAGCCTTGTCCCGCGGGTGCCGGACCCGGGCCGGGTCGACGACGAAGCCGCGGGCCTGG
>JBAWVU010000322.1:0-3508 GCA_037147135.1 Chloroflexota bacterium | reverse complement strand
GACCTCATCGACCTCGTCGGCCGTCCAGACGTACGTCGCGCCTTCGATCCCGTCCGTGTCCGCGTCGAGGCTCGACGCGAACGTGCCGTCAGGGAGCCCGAGGTCGCGCGCGACGAAGTCGAGCGTATCCGTGGCGACGTCGAGGTACCCGCGCTCGCCGGTGACCTGCCACGCGTGCAGGTAGACGCGCGCGAGCTGCGCGTTGTCGCAGAGCATCTTCTCGAAGTGCGGCACGAGCCAGACCGCATCGGTCGCGTACCGCGCGAAGCCGCCGCCGAGATGGTCGCGGATCCCGCCCGCGGCCATCCGGTCGAGCGTCCGGCGAGCCATCGCGAGCGCCGACGCGTCGCCATCGGTGACGTGGCGCCGGAGGAGCAGCTCGATCGTCACCGGCTGCGGGAACCGGGGCGGTCCGCCCCACCCGCCGTTCGCCGCGTCGAAGGTCGACTCCAGGGCGACGAGCGCGGCAAGGAAGACCCCATCATCGACCGCCGAATCGCCGGCGCGGGTCCGCATCTCCGCGGCGATGACAGCCGCGAGTCGCTCCCCCGCCCGCTCGACCTCCGCCCGCCGGTCACGCCATGTCGCGGCCACGCCCTGGAGCACGTCGCGGAAGCCGGGGAGTCCGGCACGGCTCTCCGGCGGGAAGTACGTACCCCCGAAGAACGGCCGGCCGGCCGGCGTGAGGAAGACGGACATCGGCCACCCGCCGCTCCCGGTCATCCGGACCACGGCGTCCATGTAGACCGCATCGAGGTCCGGGCGCTCCTCGCGGTCGACCTTGATCGGGACGAAGTCGCCGTTGAGGAGCGCGGCGATCCCTTCGTCCTCGAACGACTCCCGCTCCATGACGTGGCACCAGTGGCACGCCGCGTAGCCGATCGAAAGGAAGATGGGTCGGTCCAGCTCGCGGGCGCGGGCGAGCGCGTCGGGGCCCCACGGGTACCAGTCGACCGGGTCGTGGGCGTGCTGGAGCAGGTAGGGACTCGTCTCGCCCGCAAGGCGGTTCGACGGACGGACGGGGTCGGACGGGCCGGGATCCGGGTGATCCATCGCGGCCGAGTGTACGCCGCCGTCGCGGCGGCCCGGTCGTCAGAAGCTGCAGCCGAGCCGGTCGATCCAGAATGTCGCGAGCGCCTCGTCGAGCACGTGGTAGTCCCGTTCGACGAGCCCGGTCACGGCGACCGCGGGCCCCGAACCGCCGCCCCACGGGTCGCCGGCACCGATCGCCTCGCGCTCGAGGTGGAGGATCTCTCGGTATGGCCCTGCGAGGTCACCGCCGCCGGAGAGCCCCGCGAGGGTGTCGATCCCTGCGGCGAACCGGTCGATCTGGAGGCCGTTGCCCACCCCGGGGGCGACGACGCTCGTCCAGGCCCGCTCCGAGTCGGCCCTTCTCAGGATCTCCATCTCCCGGACGACCGAGCGGACCCCCGGCATCGCGGCCGCGCAGTCGACCTGCGGCGACGAGACCGGCGGAGGCTGAGGGGGCGTCGGGACGGGCGTCGATGGGCTCGACGAGCAGCCGGCCATGACGCCCAGGAGCGCCGCGGCGACCGCAACGAGCGCGGCGCGGTGACGTCCGGAGTCGTGTGTCATCTCGGCGATCCGAGTGGTCGAGATGCTCAGCAACCCGACTCGTCGATGAGCCGGGACAGCGACACGCCCAGGCTGATGAAGTCCGCCTTCACGAGCTGCTGGACCTGGGCTCCCGGGCCCGAGCCGCCTCCCCAGGGATCAGACGAGGCCTCGGCCTGCCGCTCGAGGTCGGCGATCGTCCGGTACCGCGCCGCGATCTCCCCCGCGCCGGGCAGCTTCGCGAGGACTTCGACGGCCGCGCCGAAGGATGCCGCGTCGAGCCGGATGGGCGCGGTCGCGTCCGTGAGCGAGGCCCACTGCGCGTTCGAGTCGGCCTGGGCGAGGAGCTGGAGCTCGAGCGCGACGCGCGTGGCGGCGCCGGGGACGCCCGCGCAGCTCACGGGCCCCGCGCTGTCCGTCCGGTCCGCGGACGCCGCGGCTCGCGTGGGGGGCGCCGATGCTCCGGCACCGCCGGATGCGCCCGCCCCGCCGGAGCCGGAGCATGCCGCCACGAGGGCGAGGCCGATGAAGGCGAGGCCCGCGGTGCGCGGAGCGCCCGATGGATGGGCGTGCATCTGGATGGACCTCCGTAGCCTGCACGGGACGCGCCGTCCCCACGCTACGGGGTATCGCCGACGATGCACACGGTACATCCGTACTGGTCCATCGAGGCGGATGGCACCCCGGACGGCGGGCCGGGACGCTCCACGACGGCTGGTGACAACAACGAACATATCCTGTCAGCTCTTCTTGTCCGTCTGATAAGGTGGGGATGTACCATGCCGTGTGCCGGCCGCCCATGCCCCCGGGCGGCCGGCACCGGCTCCAGCGACGCACAGGGAGGGCCGGGTCGGGATGCTGGCGGTCGATCGGCGCCTTCGGATCCTCGAGCAGGTGGCCGAGGACCAGTCGATCCAGGTGGGCGACCTGGCCGCCCGGTTCGGCGTCTCGGAGATGACGGTCCGGCGCGACATCCGACGGCTCGAGCGCGACGGCTTCCTCAGGCGGACGTACGGCGGCGCCACGGCCCACCTCACCCGCTCCTTCGACCTCGCGTTCAATGCACGGGCCCTCCTCGCGGCGCGGGAGAAGCGGCTCATCGGGATGGCCGCGACCCACCTCATCGACGACGTCTCGACGATCTACCTGGGGATCGGTACCACGGTCGAGCAGTTCGCGCGGTACCTGCCGGCCCGGCCGGACCTCACGGTCGTGACCGGTTCCGTGGTCATCGCGAGCCTCCTCGGCACGCGACCGATCCGGACCGTCATCCTCGGCGGGGCCGTCCGCCGCGACGAGCTCACGTGTGTCGGGCCGGTCGCCATCGCGACGCTGGCGCGGTACCGGTTCGACCTCGCGGTCGTCGGGACGTTCGGGGTATCCGCCCGGTGGGGCATCACCGAGCTCGCCGACGAGGACGCGGAGGTGAGCCGCGTCGCGATCGGGAGGGCCGCGCGCACGTTCGTCCTCGCCGACGGCACCAAGCTGGGGTACGCGGGGACGGCGGTCGTCGCCCCGGTCGACGGGATCCACACACTCGTGACGGATGCGTCCGCCCCGGAAGCGGAGTTGCGCGCGCTCGACGCTCGAGGCGTGCGGGTCGTCGTGGCGGCACCGGCCGCCGCGGGAGAGGTGCGAGCGGCCACCGCGGCCGCCGCCGGAAGGAGTCGATGATGAGGGCACTCGAGCGGATCTTCGGCGTGCGCAAGCCGGTCATCGCCATGCTGCACCTGCCGGCCCTCCCGGGACGGCCCCGGCACGACGTGGCGGCCGGGCGCACGGCGATCGTCGATTCCCTGGCCCGGGACCTCGAGGTGCTCCAGGCGGCCGGCGTCGACGGCCTGCTCTTCTGCAACGAGGCGGATATCCCCTACCAGCTCCGCGTCGGGCCGGAGATCGCGGCAGGGATGGCGGCGGCCGCCTGGAGCACCTC